>NZ_JAKRNR010000012.1:0-114028 GCF_022346685.1 Sphingomonas sp. ACRSK
CCTGCCGACGCCTACTTCGGCAGGGCTCCGGCAATCATCAAACTGCGCGAAAGGATCAAGCGACAGACCATCGAACATCGGCGCTTGCAGCACCGCAAGTTCGCCGCCTAACATCAACCCCTGACGAGGTCCGCACTCCGCTAATCTACGCCGCGAGTTGTGCCGAATGTTCTGACGACGGACAGGCAAAAAAGGCGGTTTTCCACCGGTCTCAAGAATGGTGCCGCTTACAGGACTCGAACCTGTGACCCCCGCATTACGAATGCGATGCTCTACCAACTGAGCTAAAGCGGCACATGGGGCGCACAGCGCCTCGTGGGAAGCGCGCGCTTACCAGCGGGTGGCGGCGCTGGCAAGCGCCGCTTGCGCTGTTTTCGCAGATTGCCGCCGCCGCCGCCCGCCGGAGACTGTTTCATTCATCCTTTACCATGAACCGTCACAATACCCCCGGGCAGCGACGCCCGTGAGGATCGACTATGGACAGGGCGCGCGGGCCGGACGACCAGCCCGAACGAGAGGAGTTCGACCGCGATGGCGTCGGACAAGGTCCGGAACCGCAGCGCGTGATCGGCGGCGACGAGCGGCGGATGCATGTTCGCGCGTACAATCACTGGATTTCGCTGCTCAAGGGCCGCACCTATCCGACCATCGACGAGCTGGATCTCGCAGCGGCCGGCGATTTCGGCCCGCACGGCGTGCTGCTCGATTTCTCCCACGACGATGCCGAGCCGCGCATCCGCTTCATCGGCCATGCCGTGCGCGAGGAGTGCGGCGTCACCTCCGGCATCCTCAGGATCGCCGACGTACCGCAAGGCTCGCTGCTGGCGCGCCTCACCGAGCAATATCCGCAGATCCTGGCAAGCCGCGCGCCGATCGGGTTCGAGGCCGAGTTCGTGTCGCAACGCGGCCACCCCACCCTCTATCGCGGCATCCTGATGCCCTTCTCGTCCGACCAGCGCCGGATCAACTTCATCTATGGCGTGATCAACTGGAAGGAAGTCGCCGACGCGCGCATCCAGGCGCAGCTGGCAGCGGAGATGGCGGACGCCCGCAGCACCGATGCGCCGCCCCCCGCCCCCGTCGCACCCGCCTGGGCAGACGGGCCGAGCGCAGGGCTGGACGCGCCAGTAGTCGACCTTCGATCCGCGAGCGACGTGTTGCGCACGGCCCCTGCGCTCGGATCGGTCGACCTGGATGCAGGGACGGAGGAGTTCGTTCTGCTGCTCGGCCGCGCGACCTTGGACGGCCGCGTCGAGATCGTCGGCGCCGTGGACGGCAGCGACGGTCTCACGCAGGAGGCGATCCGCCGCGTGCGGCGCGACTGACGCAGCGCAGCAATTCCTTCGCACCTGCGACAAGGGTTGAGCCGGTCGAAGCCGGGGCGCATATCCCTGCCATGACCGAAGAGGATAAGGTGCCGCAGGCAATTGCGGCGAGGTTGTTCGATGGTGCGCTTCCGAGCGAACTCGAAGGGCTCGGAACCGAGGAACGGGGGGCGGCGGTACGGCTGGTGGCGGATGCCGCCCGCGCCCGCCCGCCCGGGTCGGCCTCCATCGCCATCGACAGTGTCACCACCGACGGGCGCCGCCGCATGCGGCTTGCCGTGGTCAACGACGACATGCCCTTCCTGGTCGATTCGATCGCGGCCGCGATCACGGGCCACAATCTTCTCATCGAACGCATCATCCACCCCGTGCTCCCGGTCGTGCGCGACGCAGCCGGCTCCATTGTCGACATCGCCGACGGCGGCGCGCGCGAATCGATGGTCTATATCGAGATGGACCGCGTCGACGCCCGGCTGCGCCGCGAACTGAGCGACGAGATCGAACGCAACCTGGCGGACGTCCGCGCCGCAGTCACCGATTGGCAGCCGATGCAGCAGGCGATGCGCGACGATGCGGCGCAGACGCCCGATCCGGAGACCCGGGCGCTACTGGAATGGTTCCTGGACCGCAACTTCACGCTGCTGGGGCATCTGCGCTGGGCGGCGGGCGAGAGCGACCGCGACTGCCTGGGCATCGCCCGCCGGCCGATCCATAGCCATTTGCTGGCCGAAAGCTCGCGCCAGCGCGCGATCGCCTGGTTCGAAGCAGGCCACTCGCTGCTGCTGCTCAAATCGAACGCGCTCTCGACCGTCCACCGCCGCGCGCCCCTCGACCTGGTCGTGCTGCCGATCCGCGAAGGCGGCCGGGTCGTCGGCCTCTCGATCCACGCCGGGCTCTGGACCAGCGCCGCGCTGCATGCCGCCCCCGCGGACGTGCCGGTGCTGCGCCGCAACCTCGCCGCGCTCCAGGCGCAGTTCGGCTTCGACCCCACCGGCCACGCCGGCAAGTCGCTCGCCCATGCGCTGACCGCCCTGCCCCATGACCTCACCACCGCCTTCCCGCCGGAAGCGCTCGAGACGCTGGCGCTCACCGCCATGTCGATCGCGGACCGGCCGCGCTCGCGGGTGGTGCTGATCCGCAGCCCGCTCGGACGCCACCTGTTCGCGTTCGTCTGGCTGCAGCGCGACGATCTCTCGACCGGCCGGCGCAGCGCCATCGGCGACATGCTGTGCGAGGCGGCGCACGCCCGGCTGCTCAGCTGGACGATCGCCGTCGAGGGCGACGCGGCGCTGATCCGCTACATGCTCGACCTGCGCGGCGAGGGGCAGATGCCCGACGGCGCGGAGCTCGACCGGCGCGTCGAACGGATGGTCCGCGGCTGGAGCCCGGCGATCGAGGCGGCGCTGGGCGAGATCGCGCCCTCAGGCGCCGCCGCCCGGCTGGCGCTGCGCTATGCCACCGCCTTCCCTGTCAACTACCGCAACGTCAACACGGCCGAGGAAGCGGCGCACGACGTGCTGCGCCTGGGCAGCCTCAGCGACACCGGCAGCCGCTCGGTGCGCATCCTGACGGCGCCCGACGGAACGCTGCGGATCAAGCTCTACCGCCAGGGCGGCGCGCTTTCGCTGTCGGATGCGGTGCCGGTGTTCGAGAACTTCGGCTTCCGCGTGGTGGAGGAAATTCCCACCCGCCTGAGCGACGAGGCGCAGTCCTTCATCCACGACTTCGCGGTTGAGCTGCCAGGCGCCACCGGTGCGCCGCAGTTCGACGTGCGGGTGGCGGAAGAAGCGATCGCCGCCGTGCTGGAGAACCGCGCCGAGAACGACGGCTTCAACCGGCTGATCGTGGAGGCCGGGCTCGCCCCCGCCTCTGTCGTGCTGTTCCGCGCCTGGTTCCGCTATCTGCGCCAGGCGGGGCTCACCTATCCGCTCGGCACCGTCGTCGACGCGCTCCGGCGCGCGCCGAAGGTGGCGCGTGCGCTGGTCGAGCGCTTCGCGGCGATCCACGATCCGGCGAATGCGGACGCGGCGAGGGCCGAGGAAGCGGACGCCGCGATCGAGCGCGGGCTCGACGCCGTCTCGGCGATTGACGACGACCGTATCCTGCGCGCGATGCGGGCGCTGATCGGCGCGACGCTGCGCACCAACGCCTTTGCCCCGGCTGCGGCCGAAGCGCTGGCGTTCAAGCTCGACAGCGCCAAGGTGCCGGGCCTGCCCAAGCCGCTGCCCTGGCGGGAGATCTTCGTCTATTCGCCGCGGGTGGAGGGCATCCACCTGCGCGCGGGTCCGGTCGCGCGCGGTGGTCTGCGCTGGTCCGACCGGCGCGACGACTTCCGGACCGAGATCCTGGGCCTGATGAAGGCGCAGCGGGTCAAGAATGCGGTGATCGTACCGACCGGTGCCAAGGGCGGCTTCTACCCCAAGCAGCTCCCTTCGCCCTCGGATCGCGACGCCTGGCTGGCGGAGGGGACGGAGAGCTACCGCATCTTCATCCGCACGCTGCTGTCGATCACCGACAACCTCGTCGAGAACCGCGTCGTCCATCCGGAGGGCGTGACGATCCTCGATGGCGAGGACCCCTATTTCGTCGTCGCCGCGGACAAGGGCACCGCCACCTTCTCCGACGTCGCCAACGCGCTCGCGATGGAGCGCGGCTTCTGGCTGGGCGACGCCTTCGCCAGCGGCGGCAGCCACGGCTATGACCACAAGGCGATGGGCATCACCGCCCGGGGCGGCTGGGTGTCGGTCCAGCGCCACTTCCTGGAGATGGGCGTCGACGTGCAGGCCGATCCGGTCACCGTCGTCGGCTGCGGCGACATGTCGGGCGACGTGTTCGGCAACGGCATGCTCCTGTCCAAGTCGATCAAGCTGCAGGCCGCGTTCGACCACCGCCACATCTTCCTCGATCCGAACCCGGATGCCGCCAAGAGCTGGGAGGAGCGCCAGCGGCTGTTCAACCTCCCCCGCTCCAGCTGGGACGATTACGACAAGGCGCTGATCTCGGAAGGCGGCGGCGTCTTCCCGCGCACGGCCAAGACGATCCCGCTGTCCGAACCGGTGCGCCGCATGTTGGGCATCGAGGACACCGAGCTCGACCCGACCGCGCTGATCTCCGCGATCCTGCGCGCGCCCGCCGACCTGCTGTGGTTCGGCGGCATCGGCACCTATGTGAAGGCAGGGCACGAGGCGCATTCGGACGTCGGCGATCCCGCCAACGACCGCATCCGCGTCAATGCGGAGGCGCTGCGCGTAAAGGTGGTCGGCGAAGGCGCGAACCTGGGCGTCACGCAAGCCGCGCGCATCGCCTTTGCGGCCAAGGGCGGCCGCATCAACACCGACTTCATCGACAATTCGGCGGGCGTCGACTGCTCGGACAACGAGGTCAACATCAAGATCGCGCTGAACCGTGAGATGACGGAAGGGCGGCTCGGGTTCGAGGATCGCAACGCGCTGCTGGCCGAGATGACGGACGACGTCGCCCGGCTGGTGCTGGAGGACAATCGCCTCCAGACGCTCGCCCTCTCCTTCATGGAGGGCGATGGCGCGGTCGCGGTGCCGAGCTATGTCCGCGTGATCGAGATGCTCGAAAGCGCCGGCCGGCTCGACCGCGCGGTGGAGGGGCTCGCCCCCAACGACGAGCTGCTGCGCCGCGCGCAGGAGGGCCAGGGCTTCACCCGGCCGGAACTGGCGGTGCTGCTCGCCTCGGCCAAGCTCGCGCTCCAGGACGCGATCGAGGCGAACCAGCTCGGCCACACGCCCGAGCTGCTGCCGGACCTGCAGGCCGCGTTCCCGCGCGCCATGCAGGCACGCTTCGGCGATGCGATCGAACAGCACCGCCTGCGTGGGGAGATCGTCGCCACCAAGCTCGCCAACCGCATCGTCAACCGGCTGGGCGTGCTCCATCCGACCGAACTGGTCGAGGAGGAAGGCGCTGCCGTCGGCGATCTGGCCGCGATGTTCGTCGTCGCCGAGCGGTTGTTCGACCTGCCCACCCTCTGGGCGCAGATCGAGCAGGCGGACATCAGCGAGGACGCACGCCTTGCGCTGATCGGCCATGCCGCCGCCGCCACCCGCGTGCAGATCGCCGACCTGCTGCGCGCCTGCCGCCCGGGCACGCGCCCGGCCGAGGCCATCGCGCGGCTGAAGCCGGCGATCGACCGCCTGGACGCGCAGGCGGATTCGCTGCTGCTGAGCGAGGCCCGCGCCCAGAGCGAGCGGATGCGCGAGCGCCTCGCCGCGGCCGGCGCTCCCGACGCGCTCAGCGCCCGGGTCGTGCGCCTGTTCGACCTGGACGGCGCCATCGGCCTGGCCGACCTGGGTGCCGAACGCGGGGTGGACGAAGTCGTGCTCGCCCATGCGTTCACGCACCTGGGCGAGGCGCTGGGGCTCGACTGGGCGCAGGCTGCCACGGCGCGCATCACCAGCGGCGATCCGTGGGAGCGGCTGCTGATCGCGGGCCTCTCGCGCGACTTCCAGCAGCTGCGGCTCGACTTCCTCGCCCGGATCGACGGTACCGATCCGCAGGCGGCGGTCGATGCCTGGATGGCGGAGAACCAGCCCCGCGTCGCGCAGTTCACTGCGCTCGTGGCCCGTGCCCGGCTGGCGCCCACCCCGACGCTGGCGATCCTCGCCCAGATCGCCGGGCAGGCGCGCGTGCTGCTGGGACGTTGATCCAAGGCTGCGGCGGCCCTTCGGGGTCGCCGCGGTGCTTGCGCCTTAGGTGCTCTTCACTTCCTTGTTGCAATTGAGAATTGTTCGCGTATTCGAAGGGCACGTCCTTTCGAACAGCGATCCGCATGCCTCCAGCAGCCGCAGCCCCCTCTCCGTCCGTGCCCCGCAAGAAGAGCCGCAAGGCCTTCTGGCTGCGTCAGTTGCACACCTGGCACTGGATGAGCTCGGCGCTCAGCCTGATCGGCCTGCTCCTGTTCGCGATCACGGGCTTCACGCTCAACCACGCCGCCGATATCGAGGGGACGCCCACCGTCGCCTCCGGCCAGGCGACGCTGCCGGCCGACCTGCTGCCGCTCGTCCGCCCCGATGATCGCCCCGACGGCAAGCGGCCGCTTCCCGCCCCGGTCGCCGCCTGGATCGCCCAGACGCTGCCGCTGACCCCGCATGGCGAGGCGGAATGGTCCGCCGGCGAGGTGTACCTCGGCCTCCCCCGCCCCGGCGGCGACGGCTGGGTCGCGATCGACCGGGAGACCGGTGCCGTCACCAGCGAGCGCACCGATCGCGGCTGGATCGCCTACCTCAACGATCTCCACAAAGGCCGCAACGCCGGCACCGCCTGGAGCTGGTTCATCGACATCTTCGTCGGCGCCTGCGTCATCTTCTCCGTGACTGGCCTGTTCCTGCTCCAGCTCCACTCGGCCAAGCGCCGCAGCACCTGGCCGCTGGTCGGCCTCGGGCTGGTGATCCCGGCCTTGATCGCCGTCTTCCTGATCCACTGAGACTTCTGGGAGCCTTGCCCATGCACGTCCGCCACCATCTCGTGCTCACCGGCCTGCCTCTGGTCGCCGCCGCCGCGGGCATCGCCGCGCCCGTCCAGGCGCAGACGCTCGAGCTGTCGATCACCATCCCGCGCCTGTCGGTCGCCGAATATCACAAGCCCTATGTGGCCGTGTGGCTGGAGAAGGAGGGCGGCGGCGCCCGCACCCTGGCGGTCTGGTACGACCACGACATGAAGAATGGCGAGGGCACCAAGTGGCTGCGCGACGTGCGCCAGTGGTGGCGCGCCTCCGGCCGCAGCATGTCCTTCCCCGCCGATGGCGTGACCGGTGCCACCCGCGCGCCCGGCACCCACAAGTTGAGCTTCACCGCGGGTAAGGGCCCGCTCGGCCAGCTCGGCCCGGGCAAATACACGCTGGTGGTCGAGGCCGCGCGCGAAGTCGGCGGCCGCGAGCTGCTGCGCCTGCCGTTTGCCTGGCCGCCGGCCGGCGGCGGCACCGCCCGCGCCGCGGGGACCAGCGAATTGGGCGCGGTGACGCTCACCGTCCGCCGCTGACACTTTTGGGAGGAACCGGAATCATGTTTCGCAATCGCCTGCTTGCCGCCGCGACGGCGGTCGCCGTGCTGCTTCCCGCCGCTGCGGGCGCACACCGCCAGTGGATGCTGCCGTCGACCACCATCGTGTCGGGTGACGACGCCTGGGTGACGGTCGACGCCGCCGTCTCGAACGACCTCTTCTATTTCGAGCATTTCCCGATGCGCACGCCGCCTGCCGTCACGCAGCCGGACGGCAGCGCGGGCAAGATCGAGAACTGGAACACCAGCCGCTACCGCAGCACCTTCGACGTCCACCTGACGCAGAAGGGCACGTACAAGATCGCCGCCGTCTCGGACGGGGTGATGGGCAGCTACAAGCTCAACGGCCAGGAACAGCGGCTGCCGCGCGGCCTCACCGCCGACAAGCTCGCCGCCGCCATCCCCGCGGGCGCGACCGACGTGCGCACCACTGCCAGCACCAGCCGCAACGAAATCTTCGTGACCTCGGGCGCGCCCACCACCACCGTGTTCAAGACCACCGGCAAGGGCCTCGAGCTGGTGCCGGTAACGCACCCCAACGATCTCGTCTCGGGCGAGGCGGCGACCTTCCAGTTCCTGCTCGAAGGCAAGCCCGCCGCCGGTCTGCCGGTCACGGTGATCCCGGGCGGCATCCGCTACCGCGACGCGCTCAAGCAGATGGACCTCAAGACCGGCGCCGATGGCAAGGTCAGCATCACCTGGCCAGAGCCGGGCATGTACTGGCTGAACGTCTCCACCGGCGGCGGCCGCGGCGAAGCAGGCGCCGCGCAAGGGGCGGCTCCCAAGGCTGCACCGCCCGCCCGTCGCGCCGCCTATATCGCGACGCTCGAGGTGCTGGCGCCCTGACGCGCCCGCGCGTTGCCATCCCGTCCGTCCCGGGTCCGGCCGCCTTCGCGCGCCGCGACCCGGCGGCCGGAATCACGACCGTCGCCGGCGAGACGATGGGCACGAGCTGGTCGGCCAAGATCGTCGGCGGCGACCCGCAGGCGGCACGCGCGATCGCCGGCCGGGTGCTCGGGCAGGTCATCGCCGACATGAGCCACTGGGAGCCGGGCTCCGCCCTCTCCCGGCTCAACCGCGCACCGATCGGCAGCTGGCAACGCCTGCCCCCGGCGCTCGCCACCGTCCTCGCCGGCGCCTGGCGCGTGGCAGGGGCAAGCGGCGGCGCCTTCGACCCCACGATCGGTGCCTTGGCGGACCTATGGGGGTTCGGCCCCTCCGGCCCGCGCACGTCCCCTCCCCCAGCCGAGGCGGTCGAGACAGTCCATGCGGCTGCCGGCCTCGACGCGTTCGAGCTCGATCCGCTGCTGCTGCGCGCCAGCCGCTTGCGCGACGCGCGTCTCGACCTCTCCGGCATCGCCAAGGGCTATGCCGTGGACGCGCTCGCCGGTGCACTGGAGGCAGCCGGGCACCGCGACCTGCTGGTGGAGATCGGCGGCGAGTTCGTCGGCCGCGGCCTGCGCCCGGACGGCCAGCCCTGGTGGGTGGAGGTGGAGCCGCTGCCGGAAAGCAGCCTCCAGCCGCTGCGCATTGCGGCGCACGATGTCGCCATCGCCACCTCCGGCGACTATCGCCGCAGCTTCACCGCCGACGGCCGCCGCTACGCCCATACGCTCGATCCGCGCACCGGCCACCCGATCGTGCACGGCACCGCCTCGGTGACGGTGCTCGCCGCCGATTGCATGCACGCGGACGCCTGGGCTACGGTGCTGACCGTCCTGCCGCCCGAGGAAGCGCGCAGCTGGGCAACCGAGCAATCTCTCGCCGCCCGCATCGCGCTGCGCACCGATCACGGCCTGGAGGAATGGCTCTCGCCCGCACTTCAGGCGATGCTCGGCTAAGCCCCGTTCGTCAGCGCCGCTGCGCACGCATCGCCCAGCCGACCGCGACCACCGGCACCGCCAGCGCGATCCACGACAGCACGTCGCGCACGCCGTCGCCGGTCAGCGCGCTCACCAGCCCCACCACCGACAGGAGCGCGATCAGCGTCGGCAGCGCGAAGGTCGAGCGGATCATTCCGCCGGCACCCACTCGCCGCCGCTCTCCACCTCGCGCACCCGCGCCGGCAGCGGCGCCCGGCGCTTGCCGAGCCACAGGTACAGCCCCGATCCCAGGATCACGATCGTGAACAGGTCGAGCACCGCCCACAGTATCTTGAGCGGCAGCGCGCCATAGTCGCCGAAGTGCAGCGGCTGCGACAGCAACAGCGCCTGCCCGTACCAGGGCAGCGGCCGCACGTCCGTTAGCCGGCCGGTCTCCGCATCGATCAGCGCTGGCGTCAGCAGCCGCTCGGTCAGCGGCGTGTCGCCCTGCAGGAACACGGCATAATGATGCTTGCTGCTGAAGCCCCCGCCGGGAAAGGCGATGAACTGCGGGTTGTTGCCCGGCCGCGCCCGCCGCGCCTCCGCCATCGCACGGTCGAGCGAGCCATAGCGCGACACCGGCAGCGCCGGCCTTCCGGCATAGGCCCGCGTCATTTCCGCCAGCTCGTTCGCCTGCCACATCTGCATGATCGGCGTCGCCAGCGCGTTGACGACGCCCGTCAGCCCCACCACCAGCATCCAGGCAAGCGCCACGATGCCGAGCAGATTATGGGTGTCCAGCCACTTCAGCCGCCGGCTGCGCGAGGTGCGCAGCGTCCCGAAGTCGAGCTTGCGCATGAACGGCGCATAGAGAACCACGCCCGACACGATCGAGGCGACGAACACGACGCCCATCGCCCCCAGGAACAGCATCCCCGGCAGCCCCAGGAACATGTCGGTGTGCAGCTGGAGCAGGAAGTGCATGACGCCCTCTTCCGACGCGATTTCCGCAAGCTCCCCGGTCGCCCGGTTGTAGATCTGCATCGTCATCTCGGCCGCGGGCGCATCGGGGCGCGGGCCGGTGGTGATGGTCATCTGCGGACGCTCGTTGTCGAACGCCATGAACAGCGGCACCTCGCCCGGACGCGCCGCCAGTGCCTTCGCAAGCATGGTGTCGAGCGGCAGCAGCCCCGGCCCCTCGCCCGATGAACCCTGCCCCGTCATGCCGGCGGCCACGTCGCCGCCGCTCAGCCGGTCGATCTCGTCATGGAAGATCAGCGGCAGGCCGGTCACGCACAGCATCAGCAGGAACGCCGTGCAGACGATGCTGGCCCATTTGTGCACCAGGTACCAGGCGCGGACGGTCGCCCGCGTCACGGTCGCAGCTCCGGATGGTCTCTCGCCGGCATCGCGCGGGCATAGGGCAGGCAGAAGTTGCGAACAAGTCGCAACTGGTACTCAGACCTCCGCCCAGCGCCGCAGCAAATTGTGGTACACGCCGGTCAGCTCGATCACCGAGCGATCGGCATGGCCCAGTTCGCCGGCGAGCCGCTGCACCGACTGGTCGAGCTCGAACAGGATCCGGCGCTCGCCATCGTCGCGCACCATCGACTGCATCCAGAAGAAGGACGCGACCCGCCTCCCCCGCGTCACCGGCTCCACGCGGTGCAGGCTGGAGGCGGGATAGAGGATCATGTGCCCGGCCGGCAGCTTGACGCTCTGCACGCCGAACTGCCCCTCGATCACCAGCTCGCCGCCGTCGTACGCAGCCGGGTCTTCCAGGAACAGCGTCGCGGAAAGATCGCTGCGGATGCGGAAGTCGGTGCCGCGCTGGATGCGCACGGCGTTGTCCACATGCGCGCCAAAGGTCTGGCCTACGCCATAGCGGTTGAACAGCGGCGGAAACACCTTGGCCGGCAGCGCCGCCGCCACGAACAACGGCGTGCGGCCCAGCGCGTCCAGGATCATGCCGCCCGCTTCCTTCGCCGCCGCCGACGCTTCCGGCAGCTGCTCGTTGCGCTTGGCGAGCGCCGACTGGTGGCCGGAGGTGACGTTGCCGTCCACCCATTCGGCGGCGTCGATGATCGCCCGCAGCCGCCGGACGGCAGCGGCATCGAGCACCTCGGGAATGGCGATCAGCATGGCGGCGGCTTTCTCTTGCGGCTTGGGCCGCGGCACCCCGTGGAGCACCGCGGCCGGGTCTTGCTTACATGCGGTAGCTGAGCGTCAGCACCGCAGAGCGTGCTTCGCCCGGCGTCGCCCAGCCCACGCCGGTCGAGGCGTTGTTGCGCACGCGGGTGTAATATTCCGTGTCGCCCACGTTCTTGACGTTCAGCTGCGCGGAGAAGTTCGGCGTGAAGTCGTACGCCAGATAGGCGTTGTGCACGAGATAGTCGTCGACCTTGTACAGCATGGTGGCGGCGTCCGGCGTGCTGTTGCTGAGGTAGAAGCTGCCCTGGTAGGTCAGCCCATAGCCCAGCTGCAGCCCGAACGGCAGGCGATAGGTGGTGAACAGGCTGCCGGAATGCTCGGGCGTGTTGGTGAGCGGATTGCCCCGCTGCGGATCGATCGTGCCGGGCGGCGAGTTGCGGGCGATGCTGCGCAGCACTTCGCTGTCGAGATAGGTGTAGTTGGCGGTGATCGTCCACGCGGGCGTGATCCGGCCTACGGCGCCCAGCGCGATCCCGTCGACCCGCGACTTGCCGTCGAGCTGCTGCTCGGGGATCGTCGGATCACCCGTGGCCACCTTGTACTGGTCGCGCTCGTTGCGGAAGAGGGCCGCGGTCAGCAGCAGGCGCCCGTCCGACAGCTCCGCCTTGGCGCCGATCTCGTAGTTCTTGGCGCTCTCCGGCTTCACGTTGCAGGTGGCTTCGGTGCACGAACCGTTGACCGAGGTCTTCGACGGCGTCTCCGAGTTGCCGTAGGCGGCGTAAAGGCTGACCGCCTCGACCGGCTTGTAGACCGCGCCGATGCGGTACGAGAACAGGTTGTCCTTGTTGTCGAGGCGCGGGCCCGGCGTGACCGTGCCCAGCGGCACCGCACCGGTGCTCGTCGCCTGCACGACGTCGCTGCGGTTCCAGCCCTTGTTGTGCTCGTAGCGGACGCCGCCGTTGATCTCGAAGTGATCCGAGAACTTGATCGCGTCGAAGAAGTAAGCGGCGTAGTTCTCCAGCACGCCGGTCTGGCGCGCGCTGGGGATGAAGTTCACCGGCCCTTCGTAGACGTTGTTGCCATAGGTGAAGCCGGCGGGTCCGCTCACCACGTCGTTGGGATTGCCGATCGACATCAGCGGCAGGCTGGTGAACGGGGTGGATCCGTCCGGATTGCGCAGCGAATTGCCGCTCGACAGGAAGAACTTCTCCCAGCTTGCCGCCGCACCCAGGGTGATGGTGTGCTCGATGCCCCCGGTGTCCACCACCGCGCGCAGGTCGGTCTGGTTGAACGCCAGCTGGTTGCGGGTGTCGCGCGTGTTCCCGCGCGGGCCGGACGGCAGGTAGAAGCCCGCCGGCGCCACAACTTGGCCCTGGGTATTCGTACAGGGCGCCCCCACGGCGGTCAGGTTATCTGCCAGGCAGAACGTTCCCTGCGGCGGATCGACGAGCGTCAGCTGGCGCACGTCCTGCCAGCGGGTCAGGTTGCGGATGCTCAGCCGGTCGCTGAACTCGTGCTCGAACGTCGCGGTGAACTGGTCGACGTTGCTTTCCTGCGTGTCGATGTTGCGGAAGCCGTAATAGCTGCTGCGGTCGACGCCCGGCAGCGGCCCGTCGTTCGTCGCGTTGATGTAGTACGGAACGGCGTACTGCGGGATGTTCTCGTCCTCCTGGTGGAGGTACTGGAAGGTCAGCCGCGTCGGCCCCTCGATCCCGATCGTCACCGACGGCGCCAGGCCCCAGCGGCGGTAGTTCTCCACGTCGCGGCCGGGCACGTCGTTCTTGTGCGCCATCGCGTTCAGCCGCACCGCGACCAGGTCGCTGACCCGGGCGTTGGTGTCCACGGTGCCGCGATAATAGTCGTCGGTGCCGATGCCGCCGGTCACCACCGTGCGGTCGATCGCCAGCGGGCGCTTGGTCACCAGGTTGATCGATCCGCCGACCGAACCCGATCCGGCATAGACCGAGTTCGCGCCGTTCACGACCTCCAGCTGTTCCAGGTTGAACGAGTCCGTGCGGGTATATTGCGCGCTGTCGCGCACGCCGTCCTGGGTGATGTCGCTGTTGGCCGAATAGCCGCGCAGGTTGATCGCGTCGCCAAAGCCGGCGCCGCCCTCACCCGCGCCAAAGGTGATGCCCGGCACCGTCGTCAGCACGTCGCGCAGCGTCAGCAGATTCTGCTGCTCGATGGTCTCGTTGGTGATCACCGTCACGGTCTGCGGCATGTCGCGGACCTTGCGGGTGTTCTTCGGGCTCTCCTGGCGCGGCGAATAGACTTCGCCGGTCACCACCACCTCGTCGGTGCGCAGGATCTGGTCGTCCGGCTCGGTCGTGCCATGTTTCGCGACGGGATCTGCGGGAGCGGCGGCAGCCGGGCTGGAGGCGATGAAGCCGACGCAGGAAAGCGCCAGGAAGGTCGCGGCAGGTGTCCGGGCAGCGGTGTGCTGTTTCAAGAAATTTCCCCCCAATGCAGTTGTCGCAGCACTGCTATTGCGAGGAGTTTGCAGAGTCAACGCTATTGCGAGTGACTATCAGCTTTGTATCAAGATGTCGCTGAGCAGCCAGGAGCGCAGCGCACTGGCGAGGTTGGGCGGATCGTCGGACTGGATGCGGGCGGCGTCGATGGCCGCGATCAGGGCGTTGAGCGGCAGGGCACGCGCCGCGGCCGCCCGTTCCAGCGTCTGCCAGAACAGCGGCTCCAGGCTGATCGAGGTCTGGTGCCCGGCGATCGTCACCGATCGCTTGACCGGCCCGGCGAAGCCGCCCGCCGGCGGCTCCACGTCCTTCACGGCGTGTCGAACAGGGCGGCGAGCTGGTCGATCATGGTGCCGGCAAGCTGCTCGGCATCCATGATCGTCACCGCCCGTGAATACCAGCGGGTGACGTCATGGCCGATGCCGATCGCCACCAGCTCGACGGGCGAGCGCCCCTCGATCCAGCCGATCACCTGCCGCAGGTGCTTCTCCAGATAGCTGCCCGAGTTCACCGACAGCGTGGAGTCATCCACCGGCGCACCGTCGGAGATGACCATCAGCACCTTGCGGTCCTCCGGCCGGGCGATCAGCCGCCCGTGCGCCCACAGCAGCGCCTCGCCGTCGATGTTCTCCTTGAGCAGCCCCTCACGCATCATCAGGCCCAGCGCCTTTTTCGCGCGACGCCACGGCTCGTCGGCCTGCTTGTAGACGATGTGGCGGATGTCGTTCAGGCGCCCGGGCTGCGGCGGGCGCCCTGCCGCCAGCCACGCCTCGCGCGACTGGCCGCCCTTCCAGGCGCGCGTCGTGAAGCCCAGCACCTCGACCTTGACGCCCACCCGCTCCAGCGTGCGCGCCAGGATATCGGCGCTGATCGCCGCGATCGAGATCGGCCGCCCGCGCATCGACCCCGAATTGTCGATCAGCAGCGTCACCACCGTGTCGCGGAACTCGGCCTCGCGCTCGATCTTGTACGACAGCGATTGGCCGGGGTTGATGACGACGCGCGCCAGCCGCGCCGCGTCGAGCATCCCCTCCTCCTGGTCGAAGTCCCAGCTGCGCGACTGCTGCGCCATCAGCCGTCGCTGCAGCCGGTTGGCGAGCTTGGTCACCACGCCCTGCAGCTGGATCAGCTGCTGGTCCAGATAGGCGCGCAGCCGGTCGAGCTCGTCGGAGTCGCACAGCTCGGTCGCGGCCACCACTTCGTCGAACGCGGTCGTGAACGCCTTGTAGTCGAACTGCGCGGGCTGGTCGGACCAGTTGCGGTTCGGGCGCACCGGCATCATGCCCTCGCCCTCGTCGCCGGGCTCGCCCTCGCCGTCCTCGGCCGCGTCGTCGTACCGTTCCTCGCCCTCGCCGCCCGCGTCCTGGTCGCGCCGGTCCTCCCCGCGCGCCTCTACCTCGCCCTCACCGCCGGGCTGCTCCTCGGCCTCACCGTCGTCGCCCTCGTCCTGCGACTGGTCCTCGGTGCTCTCGTCTTCCTCGCCGCCCTCGTCGCTGTCCTCGGGCTCCACCTCGCCCTGCACCAGCTCCAGGCCCTCGAGCATGCGCGTGGTCGCACGCGCGAACGCCGCCTGGTCGCCCACCGTCGCCGCCAGCGCGTCGAGCGCCTCGCCGGCCCGCTCCTCGATCCAGTCGTGCACCAGCGCCATGCCCGGCGCCACCGACGCCGGCGGCAGCTTGCCCGTCAGCCGCTCGCGCACCATCAGGCCCACCGCGGTCGACAGCGGCACCTCGGCGCGGGTGCGCGCCCGCGCGAGCGGGTCGGAGCGCAGCCGCATCGCCAGCGCCTGATCGAGGTTGTCGGCAATGCCGGCATAGCCCTCGGAGCCCAGCGCCTCGACGCGCGCGGTCTCCGCCGCATCGAACACCGCGCGCGCGACCGCATCGGCAGGGGCATTGCGGGCATGCAGCGCATGGTCGTGCAGCCGCATGCGGAGCGCGAAGCCGTCGGCAAAGCCGCGCGCCTCCGCCACCTGCTCGGGCGGCAGCGCGCGTGCGGGCATCGGCACCTTGATGTGCCGACCAGATGCCGCGGGCGCATCGGCGGTGAAGCCAAGCTCCACCTCCGCATCGCCCGAAAGCGCGCGCGCAGTGCCCCGCAGTGCGTCGCGGAACTGGTCGAGAAGCGTGTCCGTCGCCATTACCAAAGCGTCTCGCATCCGAACGCCGCAAACTGCGGGTCCTTTGTGATCACAATCAGGCCTTCCGTCAGGCCCTGCGCCGCGATCAGCCGGTCGAACGGATCGCGATGCTCGCTCTCCATCAACCCGGCCGTGCGGCAATGGTCGTGCCGCAGTGGCAGGTGCGTCATGCCGTCCGCCGCCACGGCGTCCTCAAACTGCCGAAGCGGCTCGGCCATTGCCGCCAGGCGACTCTGACGTACCTTCAGCGCGATCTCGAATGCGGAGATCGGGCTCACGAACACGCGCGCCGCCCGGCTTGCGATCGCGTCCTCAGCCGCTGCCGAGAGCTTCGGATCCTGAAGCCACCACCAGATCAGCGCATGCGTGTCGAGCAGATAGGCCAAGCGTCAAAGATCCGCCAACGTGCCCGCAAAGCGGTCCAGCTCGGCATCGCTGTATTCGGGCTCGAACCAGATGTCGCTGGGTACGTCCTTGCGCAGGTGTGCGAACCGGCCGGGCCGGCGCGGCTCCTGCTTGGGAGGCGCCACAGGCACCAGCTTGGCGTAGGGCACGCCTGCCTTGGCGAGCACGATCTCCTCGCCCGCATGCGCACGGTCGATCAGCCGGGAGAAGTGAGTCTTCGCCTCGTGGACATTGTAGATCTTGTGCGGGTCGGCCTCGGCCATCGCGCGCCTCCACGTGGGTGGACCAATGAGTTAGTCCACCCCCACCCCGGGTTCAACCCTTCTTCGCCACGCTTTCCGGCAGGTCCTTGCCGAACACGCGCTGGTAATATTCCGCCACCAGCCCGCGCTCCGCCTCGTCGCACTTGTTGAGGAACGACAGGCGGAAGGCGAAGCCCACGTCCTTGAAGATCAGCGCGTTCTGCGCCCAGGTGATGACGGTGCGCGGGCTCATCACGGTCGAGATGTCGCCATTGATGAAGCCGCGGCGCGTGAGCTCTGCCACGCGCACCATCTTCTGCACCGTCTCCTTGCCGCCGGCCTGGTCGTATTCGCCCGACTTGGCGAGCACGATGTTCGCCTCGGTCTCGGCCGGCAGGTAGTTGAGCGTCACCACGATGTTCCAGCGGTCCATCTGGCCCTGGTTGATCTGCTGGGTGCCGTGATACAGCCCGCTGGTGTCGCCCAGGCCCACCGTGTTGGCGGTCGCGAACAGGCGGAAATACGGGTTCGGGCGGATCACGCGGTTCTGGTCGAGCAGCGTCAGCTTGCCCTCCGTCTCCAGCACGCGCTGGATCACGAACATCACGTCCGGGCGGCCCGCGTCATATTCGTCGAACACCAGTGCCGTGGGGGTCTGCAGCGCCCAGGGGAGCAGGCCCTCGCGGAATTCGGTGACCTGCTGCCCGTCCTTCAGCACGATCGCGTCGCGGCCGATCAGGTCGATGCGGCTGATGTGCGCGTCCAGGTTGATGCGGATCGACGGCCAGTTGAGCCGCGCCGCCACCTGCTCGATGTGGGTCGACTTCCCGGTACCGTGATAGCCCTGCACCATCACGCGGCGGTTGTAGGCAAAGCCCGCCAGGATCGCGAGCGTGGTGTCCGGATCGAACACATAGGCGGGATCGGCGTCCGGCACGCGCTCGTCGGCGATGCTGAAGGCCGGCACCTTCATGTCGGTGTCGATGCCGAACACCTCGCGCACCTCCACGGTGCGGTCCGGTGCGTCGAGGACGGTGGTCTGGCTGCGGTCGAGCTGGAGGTCGGAGGTGCTGGTCATGAAAGCCTTTCGTGCCCTTCGCCGGGGGCTTGGCCCCGCTTTAGGACGAACGTGGGGCCTTACTCAACGGCCACCTTGTCCGGCAGGGCGAAGAGAGTGACGAACCGCTCCGCGACCGCACGGTTCCCTTCGACGCGCAGCATTCCCGCCGTCTCGGCGGCTGCCAGCGGCATGCCGCCGTAGATCACCGGCAGGAAGGCAGAGGACGTGCCCGAAAGCACCGCCTCCGTGCCATCCATCGATCCGCGCGCCACCTTCAGCTCGCCCTGCTCCAGCCGCGCCTCGAACGTCTCCTCGCCGGTGCGGATGCCGACTGCGGCCCGCCAGTCGCCCGCCCGGTCGGGCACCAGCAGCATGCGCAGCGACAGCAGCAGCGACACGGGCGAGAACGGCAGGCTGGGGTCGTGCGCCGGGGAGCGCAGCGCCCAGCGCGCGAGCGCCAGGATCACCGGCTCGCTCTCCCGTCCCCAGGCGGTCAACTCATAGACCTGCACGTTCGCGGGGGACGGTAGCCGGTAGCGCCGCACGATCCCCGATCGCTCCAGCGAGGCGAGCCGCTGGGTTAGCACGTTGGCGCTCAGTCCCGGCAACCCACTGCGCAATTCCCCGAACCGCCGCGGCCCTAGCAGCAGTTCGCGCATGATGAGCAGCGCCCAGCGCTCGCCGACGAACTCCATGCCCAGCGCCGCTCCGCAGGCATCATCGTACCACCGCTTCTCCGAGGTAGTTATTTTTTGTGACTCCATGGTTGTCAAAGATAAGTGGCAGCGGCATGCTGGTCAAACAACGAGTCGCGAGAGGATGCCATGCCCCGCATGATCTTCGTGAACCTGCCGGTCGCCGACGTGGCCAAGGCCACCGCCTTCTACGAAGCGATCGGCTTCGAGAAGAACCCGACCTTCTCCAACGAACAGGCGTCGGCCATGGTCTGGTCGGACAGCATCTACGTCATGCTGCTCGACCATGCCTTCTACCGGACCTTCACGAACAAGGAGATCATCGAGGCGCGGACGCACAGCGGCGCCCTGCTCGCACTCTCCTTCGACAGCCGGGCGGAGGTGGACGCGATCACCGAGGCCGCGATCGCCGCCGGAGGCAAGGAGATGCACGAGCCCGAGGATCTCGGCTTCATGTACAGCCGCGCCTTCGACGATCTCGACGGCCATGGCTGGGGCCCGTTCACCATGGACATGGCGGCCGCGACCCAGGCCCAGCCCGCGGAGGCATGACATGTCCTTCCAGGCCTATCTCGACACGATCGAGCGCAACACCGGCAAGACGCCTGCGGACTTCCGCGCGCTTGCGGCGACCCGCGGCCTCACCAGCGGCGGCGGCATCGCGCCGAGGGTGAAGGCGACCGAGGTCACCGACTGGCTGAAGGCCGACTTTGGCCTGGGACACGGCCACGCGATGGCGATCTACGCCCTGCTGAAGGGCATGAAGAAGGAGGGAGACGCATGACCCCGCCCGTGATCACCGCCTATGACTGGGTCCCCGATTTCGCGCGCGGCCTGGTGCGCGACCTGCCGGTGCGCTGGGCGCTGGAGGAGACCGGGCGGCCCTACACCGTCCGGCACCTGCCGCAGGGAAGCCAGAAGGGGTCGACCCACCGCGCGCTCCAGCCGTTCGGACAGGTGCCGACCTATGAGGACGGCGATCTGGTGCTGTTCGAATCCGGCGCGATCGTGCTGCACATCGCTGAGAGCGGCAGCGGCCTGCTTCCCGCCGGCCCCGCGGCGCGCACCCGCGCGATCCAGTGGATGTTCGCCGCGCTCAACAGCGTCGAGCTGCCGATCGCCGACTTCGGCATGGCGTCGCTGTTCGAGCGCGACATGCCCTGGGCGAAGGACCGGCTGCCGGTGGTGCACGCCCGCGTGCAGGACCGGCTCGGCGACCTCGCCGCGCGGCTGGGGGAGGCGGAATGGCTCGACGGCGACTTCTCTGCCGGCGACCTGATGATGGTCTGCACGCTTCGCCAGTTGCGCGGCAGTGGCTTGGTCGAGGCGCATCCGGCGCTCGCCGCCTATGTCGCCCGCGGCGAGGCCCGGCCCGCGTTCGGGCGCGCGCTCGATGCGCAGCGAATGGGCTTCACCGGGCATCCGCCGCAATCTGCGGCGATGCTCGCGATGCAAGGAGAGGACGCATGACCTTCATCCAGGGCTTCGTCGCCGCGGTGCCCACCGCCAATCGCGACGCCTATCGTGACCATGCGACCCAGGCGCTGCCGCTGTTCAAGGAGTTCGGCGCCCGCCGCATGGTCGAGGCCTGGGGCGACGACGTGCCCGACGGCACGGTCACCGACTTCCGGGGCGCGGTGCAGGCAAAGGACGACGAGACCGTCGTGTTCAGCTGGATCGAATATGCCGATCAGGCCGCCTATGATGCCGCGCTACAGGCGATGATGGCCGACCCGCGCATGGAGGACATGGCCGAAATGCCGTTCGACGGCAGCCGCATGATCTTCGCCGGCTTCGACCCGGTGGTCGACCAGGGCCCCGGCGGCGCCACCGGCTATGTCGACGGCTTCCTGATCCCCGTGGCACCCGACCAGAAGGACGCCTTCTTCGACCTGGCGCGGCGGGCGGCGCCGGTCTTCCTCGAACATGGCGCCACTCGCGTGGTGGAGGCCTGGGGCGACGACCTGCCCGACGGCAAGATCACCGACTTCAACCGCGCGACCAAGGTCACGGACGGCGAAAAGGTGGTGTTCGCCTGGATCGAATGGCCGTCAAAGGAGGTGCGCGACGCCGGCCAGGCCAAGGTGATGGCCGATCCCCGCATGCAGGACCCCGGCACCGTGCCGTTCGACGGCAAGCGCATGATCTTCGGCGGCTTCCTGCCCATCCTCGACCAATAGGAGCATCCCCATGCGCAATCCGCACGGCTTTCCGATCTGGTACGAACTGCTCACCCCCGATCCCGACGCTGCGCGCGGCTTCTACGAAGCGGTGATCGGCTGGACCGTGGGCGCGCCCATGTCTTCGGCGCTGGACTATCGCCTGATCGACACCGGCCAGGGGCAGGTCGGCGGCATGATGCGCCTGGCGCCCGAGATGGAAGCCGGCGGCGCCCGTCCGGGCTGGCTGTTCTACGTCGGGGTGGACGACGTCGATGCGACCGTCGCCAGGATCCAGGCGCTCGGCGGCAGCGTGCACGTCCCGCCGCAGACGATGGAGGGCGTCGGCCGCTTCTCGCTGGTGGCCGACCCGCAGGGCATCCCCTTCTACGTGATGCGCGGCGAAATGGACGAGGCGAGCCACGCCTGGCAGGCGAACGGCCCGGGCAAATGCGGCTGGAACGAACTGACCACATCCGACCAGGCCGGCGCCCTCGCCTTCTATGCCGAGGTGTTCGGCTGGTCCTATCCGGATCGCATGCCGATGGGCGACATGGGCGACTATGTCTTCGTCGAGGCGGGCGGCGAGACGATCGGCGCGATCATGCAGCGCCCGGCGGATGCCCCGCCGCCCGCCTGGCAATTCTACTTCCGCGCGGCCGACATCGACGCCGCCGCTGCCGCAGTGGTGGCGTCCGGCGGCACCGTCGACATGGGGCCGATGGACGTGCCCGGCGACGAGCGCATCATCGTCGCCAGCGATCCCCATGGGGCCCTGTTCGGCGTCGTCGCCGGTTCCAGGGCCGCGGCATGAGCACCCAGGCCAGGGTCGTCGCCTGCCTCTGGTACGACGGTTGCGCGGAGGAGGCCGCGCGCTTCTACGTCGACAGCTTCGACGACAGCCGCATCACCGACATCCACCGTGCCACCACCGACTGGCCGGCGGGCAAGGCGGGCGACGTGCTGACGGTCGGCTTCACCATCGCCGGCAGCGCCTTTCTCGCGCTCAACGGCGGGCCGGGCGTCGCCTTTACCGACGCGATCTCCTTCCAGCTGATGACCGAGGATCAGGCCCAGACCGATCGCTATTGGGACGCCATCACCCAGGGTGGCGGCACGGAGATCGCCTGCAGCTGGTGCCGCGACCGCTGGGGCGTTCGCTGGCAGATCGTCCCGCGTGCCCTGATGGACGGGCTGGCCGATCCCGATCCGGCCGCCGCCGCCCGCGTGATGCAGGCGATGATGGGCATGGTGAAGATCGACATCGCCGCGATCGAGGCGGCACGACGCGGAGGCGCCGTATGAATCACGAGCTCGCCATCGAACGCATCCTCGCCGCGCCCGTCACCGCCATCTGGCAGGCCTGGCGCGAGCATCTGGCGGAATGGTGGTGTCCACTTCCCTGGCGCACCGAGCTCCACGCGCTGGAACTCCACGCCGGCGGCCGTTTCGCGACGACGATGATCAGCCCGGACGGCGAGCGTCACGACGACGACGGCCTGATCCTGGAAGCCATCCCTCAGCAGCGCGTCGTGTTCACCAACGCGTTCGCCCCCGGCTGGCGCCCTCAGGCGGGCGTGCCCTTCCCCTTCGTCGGGCTGTTCGAGTTCACGCCCGAAGGCACGGGCACCCGCTACCGCGCGGCCGCCCGCCACTGGACGGCAGACGACTGCGAGACGCACCGCGGGATGGGTTTCGAGGACGGCTGGCTTGCCGTCGCGGCGCAGCTGGAGGCAGTCGCCCGCCGGGTGGCCGGGTTACCGGCAAAGGCATGATCGATGCCGTCAGGCGAACGCCGCCGACCCCTTGAGCTGCTGATAGGCGGCGATGACCTTTTGCAGCGCCCCTTCATGGCTTCGATCGCCGCCGTTGCGGTCGGGATGATACTGCCGCACCAGCTCGCTGTAGCGTTTGCGCAGCGCCGTGCGGTCGGCATCGACCTCCAGCCCCATGACCTTCAGCGCCGATCGGTCGCCCGGAGTCAGCGGCCGCCCATCTTTGCGCTCGGCACGGACATTCGCCTTGAACTTCGCGCCGATCGCATCGAGCGGATCGGCAAAGTCCGCCCAGCGCGGCCCCCGGTCGCCGCCCGCGCTCGCAAAGGCACGCGTCTCCCGCTCCCAGCCGGCATAGGGCCGCTGGGCGTCGTGGATCTCCTCGACGGTCATGCCCGCGAAATAGTTATAGCCGGCGTTGAACTGACGGACATGGTCCAGGCAGAACCAGCGATAGCCCGCCGGTCGGTCGCTACCCTGCGGCGCGCCCTCCAGCGGCGGCGCGCGAAACTCGCCCGCCTCGACGCACCCCGGTGCCTCACAGGCCC
Source organism: Sphingomonas sp. ACRSK (assembly GCF_022346685.1). Lineage (NCBI taxonomy): Bacteria > Pseudomonadati > Pseudomonadota > Alphaproteobacteria > Sphingomonadales > Sphingomonadaceae > Sphingomonas > Sphingomonas sp. ACRSK. The sequence continues at coordinate 22,800 of NZ_JAKRNR010000012.1, forward strand.
GCCCACTCTCCACTCGACCATGGAACCGCGTGTTCGGCCGGTCCTTCCCGATCTTCTCGCGTGCCACGCGACTCCCTCATGCAAACCCACTATATAGGCGCGATGCAGACCACCGCTACCGGCCCCATCGCCTCCGAAATCACCGCTCGCCTGACCGAGGCGCTCGACCCCACGCATCTGGAGGTCATCAACGACAGCGGCCGCCACGCCGGCCACAGCGGCGACAACGGCACCGGCGAATCCCACTTCACCGTCGTCGTCGAAAGCGGGGCCTTTGCGGGCCGCTCGCGCGTTGAGCGCCAGCGGCTGGTGAACCAGGCCCTGTCCGACCTGCTCATAGACCGAGTCCACGCGCTGGCAATCCGGGCCCGCGCTCCAGGAGAGTAGCGCCGATGTCGTACAATCTTTGGTACTGGCCTGAGATCCAGGGTCGCGGCGAGTTCGTGCGCCTGGCACTGGAAGCGGCCGGTATCGAATATTGTGACTGCGCCCGCGAACGCGGCACTCAGGCGCTGGTCGACGACATGGCCCGCTACACCCAGCGCCCGCCCTTCGCTCCGCCCTATCTCGAGCTCCAGGGCTTCGTGATCGCGCAGACCGCCAACATCCTGCTCTATCTGGGCGAGCACCACGACCTGGCACCCTCGCGCCTTTCCGACCGGCTGTGGCTCCACCAGCTCCAGCTCACCATCGCGGACATGGTGGCGGAGGTGCACAACATCCACCATCCCATCGCCATGGGCGAATATTACGAGGACCAGAAGGCGGAGGCGCTGCGCGCCGCCGAGCAGTTCCGGGCCGAGCGCATCCCGAAGTTCCTGGCGCATTTCGACGGCGCGGCACAGGCGAACCCAGGCGAATGGCTGATCGACCATCGCTGGACCTATGCCGACACCTCGCTGTTCCAGTTGGTCGAGGGGCTGCGCTACATGTTCCCGCGGCGCATGGCGGCGATCGAGCACGCCTACCCCGCGCTGCTCAGGATCCACGGCCTCGTCCGCTCCCTGCCGGGCGTCGCCGCCTATCTTGCGAGCGATCGACGCCTGTCGTTCAACGAGGACGGCATCTTCCGCCACTATCCCGAACTCGATGGCGCGTGATCCCGGCCGGGCCCGGCCGAGTTGCGCCGGTCGCACACCCCAAGTAAAGCCGCGCCGCTCATGACCGATCCGCTCATTCTCGCCGTCCCCAAGGGGCGCATCCTCGAAGAGGCGCTGCCGCTGCTCGCGGCCGTCGGCATCGTGCCGGAAGCCGCCTTTTCGGACGAGGGCAGCCGCGCGCTGCGCTTCCGCACCAACACGCCCGCCGTGGACCTGATCCGCGTGCGCGCGTTCGACGTGGCGACCTTTGTCGCCCACGGCGCCGCCCAGCTCGGCATCGTCGGCTCCGACGTGCTCGCCGAGTTCGAATATTCGGAGCTCTACGCCCCCGTCGACCTCGGCATCGGGCATTGCCGCATCTCGGTCGCCGAGCCCGCCGGCATGGCCGAGCACGATGATCCGCGCGGCTGGAGCCATGTGCGCGTCGCCACCAAATATCCGCACGTCACCCGCCAGCACTTCGCCCGCCGCGGCGTGCAGGCGGAGTGCGTCAAATTGAACGGCGCGATGGAGCTCGCCCCCGTGCTCGGCCTCGCGCCGCGCATCGTCGACCTCGTCTCCTCCGGCCGCACGCTCAAGGAAAACGGCCTGGTCGAGGTCGAGGTGATCGCCGAGGTCAGCTCGCGCCTCGTCGCCAACCGCGCCGCCTTCAAGACCCGGCCCGACGTGGTGCCGCTGGTGGACGCGTTCCGCCGTGCGGTGATGGAGAAGACCGCATGCTGAGGCTCGACTTCACCGATCTCGATTTCGAGCGCGGCTTTGCCGAGCTCGTCGACGCCCGCCGCGAGGCCGATGCCGACGTCGCCCGCGACGTGCGCGCGATCCTCGCCGCCGTGCGGGACGAGGGGGATGCCGCGCTCGCCGCCTTCACCCGCCGCTTCGACCGCCACGATCCGGAAGAGACTGGCTGGCGCATCGAGCAGGCCGATTGCATCGCCGCGCTCGAAGGGCTCGCCCCCGATCTGCGTGCGGCGCTCGAACTCGCCCACGACCGCATCGTCGCCTACCACGCCAAGCAGCGTCCCGCAGACAGCGACAGTGTGGACGACGCGGGCGTCCGCCTGGGTGCCCGCTGGCGCGCGGTCCAGGCCGCCGGCGTCTATGTGCCGGGCGGCCGCGCCGCCTATCCGTCCTCCGTCCTCATGAACGCCGTCCCCGCCAAGGTCGCGGGCGTCGAGCGGCTGGTGATGGTGACGCCCACCCCGGATGGCGTGGTCAATCCGCTCGTCCTCGCCGCCGCCGCGCTTGCGGGCGTGGACGAGGTCTGGCGCATCGGCGGCGCGCAGGCGATCGCAGCCCTCGCCTACGGCACCGAACGCATCAAGCCGGTCGACGTCGTCACCGGTCCGGGCAATGCCTGGGTCGCGGAGGCCAAGCGCCAGCTCTACGGCGTCGTCGGCATCGACATGGTCGCCGGCCCGTCCGAGATCGTCGTGGTGGCGGACGGCGCCAACGATCCCGAATGGATCGCCGCCGACCTGCTCAGCCAGGCCGAGCACGATCCCACCAGCCAGTCGATCCTGTTCACCGACGACGCGCTCTTCGCCGATGCCGTCGCCGAGGCGGTCGATCGCCAGATCGCCACCCTCGCCACCAAGGCCGTCGCCCGCGACAGCTGGGACGCGAACGGCGCGATCGTGCTGGTCGAACGCCTCGACCAGGCGATGCCGCTGGTCGATCGCCTCGCGCCCGAGCATCTCGAACTCGCCGTCGACAATCCCGAGCCGCTGTTCGACCGCGTCCGCAACGCCGGCTCCGTCTTCCTCGGCCGCCACACGCCCGAGGCGGTCGGCGACTATGTCGCGGGCCCCAACCATGTGCTGCCCACCGGCCGCCGCGCCCGCTTCGCCTCGGGCCTGTCGGTGCTCGATTACATGAAGCGTACCAGCTTCTTAGGCTTGGATGCCGCGGCACTTGGGCGTATCGGCCCGGCCGCAGTCACGCTGGCCGAGGCGGAGGGGCTTCCCGCCCACGCCCGCTCGGTCGCGATCCGCCTTTCCTGAACTTTCCCGCCGGCGCGCGCATTCTCCTTGCGCCCCGGCCAATGGACGACCTGATCATGACCACGCCCAATCCTCGCCCCCGTGCGCTCCGCCAGGCCCGCGCCGCCGCCCGCCTCGCCGCCGTCCAGGCGCTCTACCAGCAGGAGATGGAGGGCACGCCGATCCCGACGCTGCTCCACGAGTTCCACCAGCACCGGCTGGGCGCGACCATCGAGGGCGTCGAATATGCCGAGGCCGACATCGCCTTCTTCGACGACGTCGTGCGCGGTGTCGACGCCCGCCGCGAGGAGATCGACCGCGCCATCACCGCCAAGCTTTCCGAAGGCTGGTCGCTCGACCGCCTCGACAAGCCGATGCGCCAGATCCTGCGCGCCGGCACCTATGAACTGATCGCCCGCGTCGACGTCCCCGCCGCCGCCGTCATCAGCGAATACATCGACGTCGCCGACGCCTTCTACGACCGCCGCGAAAAGGGCTTCGTCAACGGCCTGCTCGATGGCGTCGCCAAGACCGTGCGCGGCGGCTCGCCGGCTGCAACGGAAGCACCGGAGGCGTGACGCGCCGCCCCGTCCGGGGCACAACCGCCGCATGACAGAGGCCGAGTTCCTGGAGGCGCTGCGCGCGCTGCCGCTCCACCCCGCTGCGCGCGGGCTCACGGACGACGCGGCGGTGCTGCCCGCCGGGAACACGCCCGCCACCGTCCTCACCAGCGACCTGCTGGTGGAGGGCGTGCATTTCCTGCCCGACGATCCGGCCGACACCGTCGCCTGGAAGCTGCTGGCGACCAACCTCTCCGACCTCGCCGCCAAGGGCGCGACGCCGGTCGGCGTGCTGCTCGGCTACCCGCTCGGCGATGACGCCTGGGATCGCGCGTTCCTCGCGGGACTCGCCACCGGGCTCGCCACCTTCGACTGCCCCCTGCTCGGCGGCGACACCGTCCGCCAGCCGGCCGGCAGCCCGCGCTTCCTGTCGCTGACCGCGATCGGCCACAGCGCCGCGACCCCCGCCCGCAACGGCGCGCGCGCAGGCGACGCGCTGTGGGTCACCGGCACCATCGGTGACGCCGGCGCTGGCCTCGCCATCGCCCGCGGTGCCGAGGGGCCGCCGGCGCTGCTCGACCACTACCGCCGCCCCACCCCGCGCCTGGCCGAGGGCCGCGCGCTCGCGCCGGTGGTTCACGCGATGATGGACGTGTCGGACGGCCTGCTGCTCGACGCCAGCCGCATGGCCGCCGCCAGCGGCATCGGCGTTGCGATCGACCTGGCCGACGTACCCCGCTCCGCCGACCTCCTCCGCCACGCCGGCGACTCCCCCGCGGCCCGCCTCGCCGCCGCGACTGCGGGTGACGACTACGAGTTGCTGTTCGCGCTTTCTCCCGGTGTCACGCCGCCGGTACCCGCCACCCAGGTGGGACGCTTCCACGCCGAGCCCGGCCTCGTCCTCACCGACAACGGCGCCCCCATACCGCTCCCAACGCGACTCGGCTTTCAACACCACGGCGGATAGGCGAGGCCTGCCCCCCCCCCGTACCCCGGCGAAGGCCGGGGTCCAGTTGCGACGCACTCGGTAACGGTTCGCACCTTCGCTCCCGTCCCCCAACTGGGCCCCGGCCTTTGCCGGGGTACAGGGTTGCCTACGGATCGGCTGCCCCATCACGGCGGCTAGAGCGAGAACCGTTCGTGCTGAGTAGGGGCTGAGCTTGTCGAAGCCCCGTATCGAAGCACCTGCGCCGGTCCTTTGATACGTCATTTCGACTTCGCTCAATGGCACCTCAGGACGAACGGGCATGCGCAGCGTCGTCACCGCCCCGCGGGGTCGGACATCCCCGTTCGTTTCGAGGAGCCGTCGAGCTTGTCGAGACGGCGTCTCGAGAAACCGGCCGCGGCTCTCTCGACACGGGCTCTCGACAGAGCTCGATCCCTGCTCGAGACAAACGGAAGGAGACGCGCGCGCGCGGAAGGAGAGGCGCGTGAGGTCGGCGGCGCTGTTCCCCCACCCGAACGCCCTTGTGCTCCCGCCGCATCGGCATATGCTCGCGCCGATGGGTTAGACCCGACGCACGAACGCCGGGCCACCTCGGACAGGAGGGGCAGATGACGATCGTCTATTTCGCCATGGCATGCGGCGTCCTCGCCGTTCTCTACGGAGTCTTCACCGCCGGCCAGGTGCTGCGCGCCTCCCCCGGCGACGCCCGGATGCAGGCGATCGCCGCCGCCATCCAGGAGGGCGCCGGCGCCTATCTCGGGCGCCAGTATCGCGCGGTCGCCGTCGTCGGCGTGCTCGTCGCGATCCTCCTCGTGCCAAGCGTCAGCCTGCTCTCCGCCGCCGGCTTCGTCCTCGGCGCGCTGCTGTCGGGCGCGGCCGGCTATGTCGGCATGACCATCTCCGTCCGCGCCAACGTCCGCACCGCAGAAGCGTCGCGCCGCTCGCTCCAGGCCGGCCTCACCCTCGCCTTCCGATCGGGCGCCATCACCGGCATGCTGGTCGCAGGCCTCGGCCTGCTCGCGATCGCCGGCCTCTTCTGGTATCTCGTCTCCGTCGCCGGCCATGCCCCCAACGACCGCGAAGTGGTCGAGGCGCTCACCGCGCTCGCCTTCGGCGCGTCGCTCATCTCCATCTTCGCGCGGCTGGGCGGCGGCATTTTCACCAAGGCCGCCGACGTCGGCGCCGACCTGGTCGGCAAGGTCGAGGCCGGCATCCCGGAGGACGATCCCCGCAACCCCGCCGTGATCGCCGACAACGTCGGCGACAATGTCGGCGACTGCGCCGGCATGGCCGCCGACCTGTTCGAAACCTATGTCGTCACCTTGGGGCTCACCATGGTGTCGATCGCGCTGCTGGTGCAGGCCTCCTCCGCCGAGCTGCTGGCGCTGATGGCGCTGCCGCTGGTGGTGGGCGGCGCCTGCATCCTAGCCTCGATCGCCGGCACCTATATGGTCCGGCTCGGCCGCACCGGCTCGATCATGGGCGCGCTCTACAAGGGGCTGTGGACCACGATCGTGCTCGCGGTCCCGCTCATCTATCTCGCCTGCCGCTGGGCGCTCGGCGACCTCGACCAGGTGATCGGCGGCGCCGGCTTCCTCGATCCCCTCGACGATGCGCTGACGGTCGAGGGCGCGCTCGGCACAGCCGCCACCGCGTCCACCCACTTCACCGGCATGGACCTGTTCTGGTGCATGATGATCGGCCTGGGCGTCACCGCGCTGCTGGTGTGGATCACCGAATATTACACCGGCACCCGCTATCGCCCGGTCCGCTCGATCGCGCGCGCGTCGGCCACCGGCCACGGCACCAACGTCATCCAGGGCCTGGCCATCGGCCTTGAGTCCACCGCGCTCCCCACGCTGGTGATCGTGGTCGCAGTGATCGCGTCCTATCAGCTTGCCGGGATCATCGGCGTCGCCTTTGCCGCCACCGCGCTGCTGGCGCTCGCCGGGATGGTGGTGGCGCTCGACGCCTATGGCCCGGTCACCGACAACGCGGGCGGCATCGCCGAGATGGCCGGCCTGCCCGACGACGTCCGCCAGCGCACCGATGCGCTCGACGCCGTCGGCAACACCACCAAGGCGGTGACCAAGGGCTATGCGATCGGCTCCGCAGCCCTCGCCGCGCTGGTCCTGTTCGGCGCCTACACCACCGACCTCAACCGCTTCTTCCCCGACCTCGCCGTCGATTTCTCGCTCTCCAACCCGTACGTCATCGTCGGGCTGCTGCTCGGCGCCCTCCTTCCCTACCTCTTCGGTGCGTTCGGCATGACCGCGGTCGGCCGCGCGGCGGGATCGGTGGTGGAGGACGTCCGCCGCCAGTTCCGCGACGATCCCGGCATCATGGCGGGCACCAGCCGCCCCAACTATGCCCACACCGTCGACATCGTCACCCGCGCCGCGATCCGCGAGATGATCGTCCCCTCGCTGCTCCCCGTGCTCTCGCCGATCCTCGTCTATTTCGTCATCGCCGCGGTCGCCGGCCAGGCGCAGGGCTTCGCGGCCTTGGGCGCGATGCTGCTCGGCGTCATCGTCTCCGGCCTGTTCGTGGCCATCTCGATGACCTCGGGGGGCGGCGCCTGGGACAATGCCAAGAAATACATCGAGGACGGCAACTACGGCGGCAAGGGATCGGAAGCGCACATGGCCGCCGTCACCGGCGACACGGTGGGCGATCCCTACAAGGACACCGCCGGCCCGGCCGTGAACCCGATGATCAAGATCACCAACATCGTCGCCCTGCTGCTGCTCGCGGCCCTCGCCGGCGCCTGAGGCGCGCCCGCGCTGCGTGGACTTTGGGCAACAGCCTCCCCATATCGGGCGCGTCGGATGTGCGGCGGCCCGTGCGGGAACCGCGTCCGCCTTTCCTTTTGGCGGCGCCCGGAGTAAGGCACCGCGACTTTTCAGCCCTGCGAGGATTTTTTGGCAAAAGAAGAACTTCTGGAAATGCGCGGTCAGGTGGTGGAGCTTCTGCCCAACGCCATGTTCCGCGTCCGGCTTGAGAACGACCATGAGATTCTCGGCCACACTGCCGGCAAGATGCGCAAGAACCGCATCCGCGTGCTGGTCGGCGACGAGGTGCTCGTCGAGCTGACCCCGTACGACCTGACCAAGGGTCGCATCACCTACCGCTTCAAATAAGGCCCGAGCCAATGCGGCTCGTCCTCGCCTCCACCTCCCCGCGCCGCCGCGAGTTGCTGGCGCGACTCGGCGTCGTGCCCGATCGCATCGCCGGCCCGGAGCTCGACGAGACCCCCCGCCCCGGCGAACTGCCGCGTCCCTATGCGCTGCGGCTGGCCGAGGAAAAGGCGCGCGCCGTCGCCCGCGAGCCGGACGAGATCGTCGTTGCCGGCGACACCACCATCGGCGTCGGCCGCCGCATCCTCAACAAGCCTGCCGACGAAGCCGATCATCGCGCGATGCTCGGCCTGCTGTCCGGCCGCCGACACCATTGCCTGTCTGCCGTGTGCGTGATCGGGCTCGACGGCAAGGCGCGCGTGCGCGTCGCCGACTCCGTGGTCGCGTTCAAGCGGCTCACCGACGAGGAGATCGACTGGTATCTCCGCTCGGGCGAGGGTGAGGGCAAGGCGGGCGGCTACGCCATTCAGGGTCGCGCCGAAAGCTTCGTGCGCTTCCTGTCGGGCAGCCACTCCGGCGTCGTCGGCCTGCCGCTGTTCGACACCCGCGCGCTGCTGGAATCCAGCGGCTACCGCTTCGCCTGATCGCATGCGCTGGATCGTCGAGCGCGGGATCGGCGAAACCCGCGCCGCGCTGCTCGACGGCGACAGCATCCTTGAAGCCTGCATCGAGCCCGACGATAGCCTGCGCGCCGGCACCGTGCTCGCCGCCCGACTCGCCAAGCGCCTGACCCAGCGCAACGAAGGCGTTGTCGTCTGGGACGGCGGCGAGGCGATGCTCGCCCCCCTGCCCCGCGCAACGCCCGAGGGCGCCACGCTGTTGGTCGAGATCACCCGCCCGCCGCTTCCCGAGCCCGGCAAGCCCAAGCGCGCCCGCGCGCGTCCGGCACTCGAAGGCGCGACGCCCGGCCCCGGCCCCGACCTCATCCAGCGCCTTCCCGACGCCCAGCTGCTCGGCCGCTTCGACGCCGACCTGCTCGAGGACGCCAGCTGGTCCACGCTGCTGGAGGAAGCCGTCACCGGCCAGGTGGCATTCGCGACCGGCAGCCTCACCCTCTCGCTCACCCCGGCGATGACGCTGATCGACGTCGACGGCGAGCAGGCGCCCGCCGCGCTCGCCGTCGCCGGAGCCGCCGCCGCCGCCCGCGCCATCCGCCGCCTCGACGTTGGCGGCTCCATCGGCATCGACCTGCCGGACGCCGGCGACAAGGCCGCACGCCAGGCCGCCGCCGCCGCGATCGACGCGGCCCTCCCCCAGCCGTTCGAGCGCACCGCCGTCAACGGCTTCGGCTTCGTGCAGATCGTCCGTCGCCGCGCCCGCGTGTCTATCCCCGAGCTCTATGCGCACGATCCCGTGGCCGCCCACGCCCGCGCGCTGCTGCGCCGCGCCGAGCGCACCGGCGGCGCCGGCGAGCGCACGCTCACCGCACACCCTTCGCTGATCGCACACCTTGCCGCCCGCCCGGCATGGCTGGCCGAGCTTGCAAACCGCATCGGCGCGCCCGTCGCCTTGCGGGAGGACCCCGCCCTCGCCATATCCGCAGGCCATGTCCAAGCGCGCTTCCCGTGACGTCTGCGCGCTGTGCGGTGCTCCCGTGGCCGCGCAGCACGCTCCTTTCTGCAGCCAGGGCTGTCGCGACCGCGATCTGCTCAATTGGCTGGGCGAAGGCTATCGCTTGCCGGGCACCCAGGCGCCGTCCGAAAGAATTTCTGCGGGCGGGCTGGACAGCGACGAATCCGGCGACTAACAGGCGCGCTCTGTCCGGTTCAGGACGGAATGCCCAGGTAGCTCAGTTGGTAGAGCATGCGACTGAAAATCGCAGTGTCGGCGGTTCGATCCCGTCCCTGGGCACCACTCTCCACATCGCGATCCTTGCTCCCGGGCTGACACCGTCAGGCACCGACCTGTCCCGTCATTGTGCCCTTCGCCAGGATTGAGTCTGGCACAGCTTCCAGACGCAGCCGGTCAGCGCCAGCGTCCCGTCCGCCTGCACTGCCAGGAAGGACTTGTAGGTGCGGCCGCTGCGCGGATCATACACCTGCCCCTTCCACCGCGCCTTGTCCGGGACAAAGCCGGTGAGGATCCGCAGGCTGCTCGTCGAGCGGTTCCTCAGGCTGGGATCCGGATTGTTGACGTCGGTCTTCGGCGCCTTCGGGTCTGGCTTCAGGACCTTGACGATCGCGCCGCACAGCGCCGTCCCGCAGGGGGCGATCTCCACGATCGCCTGATTGCCCTCCGTCAGCCAGCGCCCGGCCGGACTGGTCGGGGCGGCCGCTGCCGCTGTCCCCAGCGGCAGCGTCACCGCAACAGCGGCGATGGCGAAGCGCGCGATCATGCCGCTGCTCCTTCGCACACGAGCGTCGCACCGCGCAGTTCATAGCCTGCGATCAGCGCGTTCCAGCCGATGTCCGGCGTGCGTGCCAGCCGGAGGCCGGGGACACGCAGCAGCCGATCGAGGAAGATCGCCGCCTCTTGCAGCGCGACCTGGGCTCCGGGGCAGCGATGCTCGCCGTCGCCAAAGGCAAGCCCGGCGCGTCCGACCCGCTCGGCCGGGCTTCGGTCCGGATCGAGCCGATGCGGGCAGCTTCCGACGGCCGCCGCGTCGCCATTCGCGCCCCGCACGTCCAGCGCGACGACCTCGCTCTCGGCCTCGGTCCTGCGAAACAACATGCCCACCACCGGTTCGAGGCGCAGGATCTCCTCCAGGATCGCGATCCGCACGCCTTCGTCGCCCCCAAGAAAGCGGTCGCGCAGCGCATCGTCCTCCAGCAGGTGCCAGCCGGCCATGGTCAGGAATTCGCGCGTGGTGATCATGCCCGCCGCACCATAGGTCAGGCATTCGGTCAGGATCTCGCGCTCCGAATAGCCCTCGTCCAGCAGGTGCGAGATCACGTCGTCGCGCCGCTGCAGACGCCGCGCCGCGACCGCCGGCCGGACGTCGCGCAGCAGGAAATTGAGCGCGCGCAGCTGCCCGCGTGCGAAGCCGAGCACCGTCGCCAGCCACGATCCACCCTGCGGCATGCCGGTCACCAGCGCGCCCAGCCGCTTCGCCATGCCGGCGCGGTCGCTGTCGGTCAGCCCGACGATTTCCGCCGCGATCGTCACCGCCATCTCCAGCCCGAGCGTGTCCAAGTCGCCGCGTCCTGTCGCCCTGAGGCGCGCGACCAGTTCGTCGCTCGTGCGCTCCATCAGCGCGCGATAGGCGGTGGTCACCACCCGCGGCGCAAAGAAGCGCGCGGTCGCGCCGCGCTGCCGCCGGTGCTCCGCTCCGTGCTGGTAGAGGATCGGGGCGCGGGTGAGCGACACCTTGTTCACCAGGTCCGCCAGGAATCCTGCCTGCCGCGCGTCCGGATTGCGCAGCAGCCCGCGGGCTTCCGCGAAATCGCGCACGACGCGCATCTGCACGCCGCCCTGCCCGGCCCGCGCGACAGCCGCCGACTTGCGGTCGTCCCGCGCCGACACGGGGCAGAAACCGGAGATCGCTTGATCGGTCATCTCGATACGCCTACTTATGATACATGGTGGATCATAAAGTGGCGACCCCGCCCGGCAAGTCAAGGGACACGGCACACGCCGACCCCCGCATCGCCAAGTCGCGTCGCGCGCTGCACGCCGCGCTGCTCACCCTCGTCACGGAAACGCCGTTCGAAGAGGTGACCGTGGCGGCGATCACCAAGCGGGCCGGCGTCGGCTACGCGACCTTCTTCCGCCATTATCCCTCGCCGGAGGCATTGCTGGGCGACATCGCCGATCAATGGATCGGTGAGCTTCTCGCCCGCATCGCGCCCTTGGTCGTCGCACAGGATACGCGCGGTGCCGCTCTGGCGCTGGCGAGTTTCGTCGAGGCGCGCCGCCCGCTTTGCCGCGCCCTGCTCGTCGGCGCGGGAGAGGTCATGCGACGCGACATCACTGCGCGCGCCATCGCCGCCGCCGGCGGTGTCGAAACGCCGGTCCAGCCATGGCTGCCCCGCGATCTGGGCATTGCCCACGGCGTCGCCGCAACGCTTGCGATCCTGCGGTGGTGGCTGGAAGCGGATCGCCAGGAGGACGCAGCAGCGGTCGCGGATATCATCGACCGCCTCGTATTCGCCCCCCTCGCCCGAGCGGCCGACGCCTGACAACCGCGATCGACGATGATGGCTTGCGGCGCGACCCACGCGACACGGCCAGAACACCCCGGTGACACGCCGGAGCAGCCCTGATCCGGTCGCCTTGCGCTCGGCACGGCCTTCTTCCAACACGAATAGGGACGCGAACCAGCCGCGCGTCACGATGCAGCGTTCACCTATCGGCGCCCCTGGCGGGATCGGCGGACGCCGACATCGTTGCGGGCCGGCACGCCGATACTCCCGCCGCGATACGTCTTCAGCAACTCGCTCGGCCCGGAAGAAGCCCCGCGACCTTCTCGCCCCTAGCCGGGCGCCGTCACGCGACCGGGAACTTCACAGCGCCCCGTTACGAGCCCGACCTTTCTCGTCCAAGGCAAGGTCGCTTCCCATCCGCTTCCCGCAGCAGGACCTCACGGTCGCTCACCACCTTGAAGACCATCGCTACATGGCCCGTCGGCATGCTGCGACCGGCTTCGCACGACACGACCGTGCCTTCCTTGGGGTGTGGCAGTGTGGCAATTGAACTATCGTCCCGGCGAGCGCCCATCCGTCGGCTCGGAAAGCGCCATCGGACACCAGCGTCGTGTCAGACGCGTCCTGAAACACCGAATCGCGTGCCCCGCCGATTCTGCGACGCAGGCGGCCAGCACAGCGCGCCTGCCTCTCCGCCCGGCTTTCATGCAAAGGCCGGATACCGCTGGAGCGCCGCGCCAATCCTACGCGCCGAACGGAGCCCGACGAAGCTACATCGAGGCGCCGCTGTGTTCTCCGAAAGACGTTCGCACCTGCGGAACTTGTAGCGGGCTTCCGCCGCGCTCAATGTCGCTGAATACAGCAAAGGCGCCCATCTTGCCCGTGAGGACCCAAGATCGACGCCCGTTGCGCTGCACAAATAACCTGCCCGCGGTCTAGTGTTTTTCCCGGCCGCAGCCGATGCTCAGAGAATAGCGAACAACACCAGAGACCAGATCACGGCACCGACCACAGCTGAGATAAGGAAGCTCAGTGCCAACGATGCAGGCATCGTGTCTTCAAGCTGTTCGAATGGCACCTTCATCGTCATCCTCTCCTCGGCGGGCTGCCCCGCTCTCCGACTCCACGATAGTTCCTTTCGCAGTCTCAACGGTCAAGCAAAAGATTCTGTTCCAAAATCACGACGAACGGAGTTCAGGCCAATAGTTTAATGTTCTCGAAAGCTTTGCCACAAACTCTGGTCCAGCGGCTCCAGAAGATATTGCAGCAGGGTCCGGCGTCGGAGCGGGATCAGGATTTCGACGGGCAGCCCCGGCTTGATCTCCCGCCCGCGCGCATGGCGGCGCATGACGGCCAGGCCCGCCTCCGGCACCACCACCTCGCCCGTGTAGTAATGGGTGCCGGTGCGCTGGTCCTCGAAACTGTCGGCGGACAAGCGGCTGATCGTCCCCAGGATCGGCGGCAGCGCCCGCGCATGGAGCGCCGGGATACGCACTTCCGCCTCCTGCCCGACGAACAGGTCGTCGGCGTCGTCGGGCGCGATCCGCGCCTGGATCACCAGCGCCACCCGCTCGGGCACGATCTCCATCAGCCGCTCGCCCGCGCCGATCACCCCGCCCACGGTGTGCACCGTCAGCCCCACGACCTGGCCCGACGCCGGCGCCCGGATCAGCGTGTTCGCCAGCGCCTCCCGCGCCGCGCTGAGCTTGGGCATCAGGTCGTTGAGCGTGAACTCGGTCGTGCGGAGCAAGTCCGTCAGCTGCTGCCGGTCGTCGGAGGTGAGCGAGCGGCTCTGCAACTGCTTCTCGCCGATCTGCTCGCGCACTTCCGCGTCGTTCGCGCGCAGCCGCCCCGCCTCGCCCTCCAGGGCGGCAGCACTGCGTTCCAGCGCGCGGATGCGGTTCTCGCTCGCAAAGCCCTTCACCGCCAACGCCCGCATCCCGCGCAGTTCGTCCTCCAGCAGCCGCTGCTGCGCGTCGATCGCGCGCAGCTGCTCGCGGATGCCGATGCTGCGCGACACCAGCTGCGCGCCCTGTTGTGCGACCACCACCCGCTGGTCGGTGAGCGCCGTCTCGCTCGCGGCGAGCTCGCGGCGCTGCAAGGCCATCGCCCGCTCTGCCTCGATGCGGTCCTCGCCTTCCAGGCTCGCAAAGCCCGGCGGCGGCTCCAGCGGCGCGCCGGTCAGCTGCGCCGTCAGCCGCGCACGCTGCGCCTGCAGCGCGATCACCTGCGCGGTGAGCGAGCGCTCCAGGGCGCGCGTCTCGCTGCCGGCCAGTTCGATCAGCACCTGCCCCCGCGCCACCCGCTGGCCTTCGCGCACCAGCAGCGCGGCGACGATGCCGCCCTGCTGGTGCTGCACCGCCTGACGGTTTCCCGCCACTGCCACCGCGCCGCCCGCATAGGCGGCCGCATCCAGCCGCACGAACGCCGCCCAGCCCAGGAAGACACCAAAGAACAGCAGCACCAGCAGCCAGCCGATCCGCCCCTCCCGCTCCACGCCATCGGCGGCAGACTCGCCCGCTCCGGCCATGACGGCCACGCTTGCGGCGGGCACGCGTCGTGGCGCCAGCGCACCTCGGATTCCTCCCACCGGGCTCCGGCTCATGCGCTCCCCCCCGCGTCGTCCGCGATGGCACGGCCGCCCGAAAGCTGGCGGACCACGGCCTCGCGCGTGTCGAACATCTCCAGCCGGCCGTCGCGCAGCACCACCAGCTTGTCGCTCGCCGCCAGGATGCCGGTGCGGTGCGCGACCACGATGATGGTGACGCCCGCGCGCTTTTGCTCGGCGAGCGCTGCGGAGAGCTGCGCCTCGCCCTGGGCGTCCAGGCTGGCGTTGGGCTCGTCCAGCACCAGCACGCGCGGCCGCCCGAACAGCGCGCGCGCCAGCGCGATCCGCTGCGCCTGTCCCACCGACAGCCCGGCCCCGTTCCATCCAAGCCGCGTGTCATAGGCCTGGGGCAGCCGCAGGATGAAATCGTGCGCCCCGCACTGGCGGGCGGCGCGGATCACCTCCGCGTCCAGCGCTGCCCCCTCGCTCCCTTCCGCGCTCCGGAACCGCGCGATGTTCTGCTTGATCGTGCCCCCGAACAGCGTCGGCTCCTGCGGGACATAGCCGATCGCCGCCGCCAGTTGCTCCGCCGGCCAGTCGACGAGCGCGGCGCCGTCGATCCGCACCGCCCCGGCGGCTGCCGGTTGCGCCCCGACCAGGGCGCGCACCAGCGTCGACTTGCCGGCACCGCTCGGCCCGATCACCCCCACCATCTCCCCCGCGGCGATGCGCAGGTCGATGCCGTGCAGCACCAGGCGCGCGCCTTCGGGATCGGCGACGGAGAGGCGCTCGGCCGCCACCTCGCCGCGCACCTCCGGCAGGCGCGTCTGCCCGCCGGTGGGCCCGGCGGCGTCGAACAGCCCCAGCAGCGCACCATAGGCGGTCCGCGCCTGGATCATGTTGCGCCAGGCGGCGGTAATCCCCTCGATCGGCGCCAGCGCCCGCGCGATCAGCAGCGAGGCGGCAAAGATCGTCCCGCCGGAAATCCGCTGCTCGATCGCCAGCAACGCGCCCAGCCCCAGGGCCAGCGACTGCATCGCGATCCGTACCGTCCGCGCGAGGGTCAGATAGCGCGCCCCGACAAAGGCCGCGCGCGTCTGCAGCGCCTGCGCGAGTTGCCGGTCGCGCAGGTGCAGCCGCGTGAGTCCCGGCTGCATGCCCAGCGCCCGCACCACGCCTGCCCCCGCCAGGCTCGCATCGACCCGCTGATAGCCATGCTGCTGGGCCGCAGAGGCATCCTGGATCAGCGCCTTGGTGCCGCGTTCGTTCAGAAAGGTCAGCAGCAGCAGGATCGCCGAACACGCCACCGCCATCACGCCCAGCGCCGGGTGGAGCAGGAAGCACACCAGCATGTAGATCGGGGACCAGGGCGCATCGAACAGCGCGATCACGCCAAGGCCGGTGATCGTCTGGCGCAGCGTGTCGAACTCGCGCAGCAGCACGCCCCCCTGGCCTTGTGCGTTCGGCGCCTGCAGCAGCGTTCCGATCAACGCCGGCCCCAGCAGCCGGTCGAGCCGCGCGCTGGCGCGGATCAGCAGGCGGGTGCGCAGCAGGTCCAGCACCCCCAGCGTTGCCACCGCTGCCAGGAAGATCAGCGTCAGCATGCCCAGGGTCACCACGCCGCGCGTCGGCACCACCCGGTCATAGACCTGCAGCATGTAGAGCGACGGCGCGAGGTAGAGCAGGTTCAGCAGCGCGCTGAACAGCGCCGCATGGATCAGGTGGGCACGGCAGGCGGCAAGCGCTTCGCCCAGCACCGGGTTGCGCCGCACGCGGTGCGGAGGACGGCTGCGCTGCATCAGCCGCCCCCGAAGGCGGCAAGCGCGGGCCCCACGCGCGGCGCTTGCCCTCGGGGCGCCGCCGCCCGGATCGGCAGGCCCACGAGCCCGCTCGGCGCGATCGAACGCCGCGCCACCGCGATCAGGCAGCCATAGAGCGCGAAGATCGGTGCCACCGTCTTGATCGAGAGGAACGAGTAGCTGATCGGCATGCACAGCGCGACATAGATGGCGGTCGCGTTGACAAAGGCGCGCAGCTCGGCCGTGCGCTCGCGCGCCATCAGCACCACCAGCAGCCAGAAGGCGAGGAAGCCGAACAGCGACTGCGACTGGATCAGATAGGCCCAGCCGGCATCCGCATTGGCATAGATGTTGGCGCTCGACTGGCCGCCGAAGACGTCCGCCACTTCCAACCGCCCCAGATAGTCGACTCCCTTGCGCAGACGCCCCGCAAAGGTGTCGCCACCGCGCGGCAGCAGTTCTGCCGCCCGCAGCGCGAACAGCGTCGCCACCAGCACGGGTAGGTAGACCAGCGGCCACAGCCGCGGCCCCCAGCGGCCGAACGGCACCCCCAGGAGGATGCCGAACGCGCACACCAGCGCGAACCGCCCGTCGCATGCCACCACCAGGAACAGGTCGCTGAGCACCAAGGTCGCCCGCGTGCCCCAGCCGATCCGCCCCCACAGCGTCACCAGCACGATCAGCACCACGATGGTCCAGTTCCCCAGCGATACCGGCTCCAGGAAGACGGAAGTGGCCCGGTTCAGCCCGGAGCTTGCGAACAGGTTGCGCCCGCTCGGGCGCTCCACGTTCAGGAACAGCCCCTCCCCCTCGCCCGACCAGAAGGTCTCCGCTTCGATCCCGCGCGTGTTGACGTAATAGGCGGTGACGTTGAACGTCGCCGCGAAGCTCTTCGGCACCGCCAGTTCCCAGGCGGCGATCAGGCTGATCAGCAGCTGCGCCGCCAGCAGCCAGCGCACCAGTTCGCGCCGGCCCAGGCACGTGCCGAGCAGCGCAAAGGCGGGGATCAGCACCGCATCGCCCAGGAACTTGAGCTCCAAGGACTGGCGCACCACCGACAGCAGCAGCCACGCGAGGCACGCCGCGATCAGCAGCACCGTCCAGCGCCGCCAGCCGCCGCGTCGCCGCAGCAGCCCGGCCGCCAGGGCAAGCCCCATCACCAGCCCCTGCACCGCCGTCACGACGCTGCCGTTGATGGCGACGATGTGGGCGTTCACCCAGGCAAGCGCGATGTTGAACAGCAGCGCCAGCCACAGCGTCGCCAGGGCGAACCGCCGCAGCCGCGGCGCATGGTCGGGCGCGTTCGCACCCTCCGCAGCGTCCGCCCGGCTTGCCGCCGATGCCGCCTCGGCCGCCACGGCGCTAGAACAGCCGCTCGCGGACGAACATCACGTCGCCGTCCTCGATCGGCGCATCCAGGTCGGCGATCTCGCTCTGCTGCCCACGCCGCGTCAGGCGGATGCGGTTCTGCGTGCCCGCGTCATTGGGCCCGCCACCCTGCGACAATGCCTGGCGAAAGGTCATGCCCGCGCGGATCGGGAAGCTGCCCGGCGCGCGCACCTGGCCATAGATGTAGAAATGCTCGGCTGCGGGCACGAACAGCAGGTCGCCCGGCTGCAACACCGGATCCCCGGCCCCGCCGCGGGCCAGGGCCTCAATCGAGAAGCGCTGCGGGGCGGCGTCGCCGCGGCGCAGCAGCACCGTCTCGCTCCCCTCGCGCTGCCCGCCCGCCGTCGCCAGCACGCGGGACAGCGGCTGCGTGCCCTGCAGGGGGTAGATGCCGGGGCGCACCACCGCCCCCAGCAGCGTCACGCTGCGGCTGACATAGCTCGTCACCTCCACATTGACGCGCGGGTCGCGGAGATACCCCCCCTGAACCAGGCCGGCGCGGATCTTCTCGGCCAGTCCGACCGGGGTCTCCCGTGCCGCGGTGACGCTCCCCATCAAGGGCAGCGAGACGCTGCCGTCCTGCTTGATCCGCAGCCGCAGCGGCATGTCGGGCTGGCCATAGATGGTGACCTCCAGCTGGTCGTCCGGCCCCAGGCGATAGTCACCGGCCGCCCCTGCCATGGCCTCCGCAGGCACCGGTCCATCGGTCCCCTGCATCGGCACCTGCGCCTGCGCGCCACTCGTCCCAGCAAGCATCCCCGCCGCCAGCGCGGCGGCGATCCGTCGGGCCCATATCCCCTTGCCCATGGCTCTCCCCTTTCTTCAGAACGCCAGCCCGAGGACCAGCATGCCCCGGGTGCTGCGATAGGTGCCGTACAGCGCGTCGGTGGTGCGGCGGGCGTGCACCGCCTCCAGCCCGATCCGGAACCGCTCGACCGGGGACCAGCCGAGCGCGGCCCGCGCCTCCGCCGTGCGGTCGAAGCTGCGCGCGCCGGTGCTCGCCAGATCCACCGCGCGGAAGCGCCGTCGCTCGATCCTGCCGGCCAGCTCGAAATCAACCGCGCGCCCGATCCGATAGCGACCGACCAGTTCGCCCCGGTCGGCCAGGTAATAGCCGGCAGCCACGTCCCCGCTCGCATCCACGTCGCGGCCGGCCGACGCGCGCAGGCGCAGTCGCGGGACGGGGGTCCAGGCGAGCGAGGCCCCGCCAATCAAGCCTGAGAAGTCGCGCGCGCCCGCATTCCGGCTGTCGGCTGCGACATAGCCGAGCACTCCGCTTGCGATCAGCGCGGCGCCGCGCGCGGTGACGCGCCCGGTGGCGCTTCGCACCCGCGTGGCGTCCGGCCGTCCATCGGCAAGCGGCCGGTTCGGAAAATCGAGCGCCTCGGACGAGAGGGCCAGCGCCAGCGCCAGCCGCCCCCCGCGATTGACGGCGATGCCGGCCGAGACGCGCTCCGCCTCCAGGTCGCTCCGCAGCCGCACCGCCGCACTGTTGTCGATCACCCGGCGCCGATAGCCGATCTCCGGATGTATCCCGGCGCCCAGCGTGCAGCCGCCGTCCAGCGTCAGCGTCCGGCTCTCGCGCGTGTTGCGCACCGGCGCACCCAGGTCGCTGAGGTCGGTCTGGCCGCGCCCGTAGCGGAACGAGGCCTCGCCGTCGCAGCGCGCGCCGACCTGCCAGTCGACGCCCCCGGTCGCGTCGATCCGCTCGCGCTTCAGGAAGCGGTTCTCGCGATAGAAGTCATAGCCCGCGGCCCCGCGCAGGAACAGGCGCTGGCGGCTCACCCGCTGCGCCACGTCGACCACGGCCGAAAGGGTCGTACGAACGTCGTCCTTGCTGCGGTCCGGCGCCACCGGCTGGTCGCCGTCCAGGCGCAGGATGTTGTCGTCGTAGACCACACGCGCCTCCATCCCGAGGCGCGCCCGATTGGCGATGTCCTCGGCCAGATCGTCGAGCGAGACCGGCGCCGCGATGGTGGTGATGGTGCCTGCGGCGAGCACAGCGATCCCCACCACTCCCATGCCGCCCCCCTGTTCCCCGAACCTGACGCCTGCCTACTCCTCTCGGTGGAACGGTGCGCTGCCGGATCGGACCGGTTCGGAGGGGATGCCGCGGCCACCGCGCCGCGCCATGCCCCTGCACGGAGGCGCGGTGTCCGACCATTTCGGCTCTAGTCCCGTTCCCGTTCTGTGCCCGGGGACGATAGACAAGCCGCATTCCCGGCGGAGGACGGCTTGGACATTTCGCTCATCATCTGCACGCGCAACCGCGCCACCCAGCTCGGCGGCTGCCTTGAGGCGGTGGCCGGCCTGCGCTTTTCCGGCAGCTGGGAACTGGTGATGGTGGACAACGGCTCCACCGACGCGACCCGGACCACGATCGAGGCGTTCTCCGCCCGGGTTCCGTTCCCCGTCCGCATCGCCCACCAGCCGGTTCCCGGCCTCAGCAACGCGCGCAACGCCGGGCTGGCGGTTGCAGCCGGCCGGCTGATCGCCTTCACCGACGACGATTGCTACGCCGATCCGGCGCTGCTCACCCGCACCGTCGCCGCCTTCGCGCGGCCGGAGGTCGGCTATGTCAGCGGGCGCATCCTGCTCCACGATCCCGCCGACTTCCCCGCCACGGTCAACGAATCGACCGAACCGCGCCACTTCCCGCCGGGCCGCTATTTGCCGCCCGGCGCGATCCGCGGCGCGAACCTCGGCTTCCGCCGCGCCGCGCTCGACGCGATCGGCGGCTTCGATCCGCTGTTCGGCAGTGGCGCCCGCTTTCCGGCGGAGGACATCGACGCCGCCTGCCGGTGCAGCCTGCGCGGCTGGGCCGGGGCCTATGACCCCAGCATCGTCGTCTCGCACCACCATGGCCGCAAGGCGGCGGACGTGCGCGGGCTGTTCCAGGCCTATGACTATGGCCGCGGCGCCTACCACGCCAAGCTGCTGCTCCACGACCGCGCGCCGCGCGCGGCCCTGCGCGGCTGGGCGGGTCTGCCGCGACGCATGCGGGCGCGCCCGTCCACCCTCTGGTGGGAACTCGCCGGCGCGGCCCGCTACGCGCGCAGCTACTTCGCCCCGTCTGCGGGGCAGGCGCAGTGACCTCGGCAACCCTGGCGCCCCTTCCCCCGCCGCGCGTCCTGGTGCGGGTGATCAGCCTGCCGGGCTCGGTCGAGCGCCGCGTGCGCATGGCGGAGCAGCTGGATGCCACCGGCCTCGACTGGCGCTTCTTCGACGGCTGGCGCACGCCGCCGCCGGAGCTTCCCTATGATCCCGCCCGCGCCCGCATCGCCCGCGGCCGCGTGCTCACGCCGGGCGAGCTCGGCTGTTTCGCCAGCCACTGGGCGCTCTGGGCCGACTTCCTGTTCAACAGCGAAGCCGATCTGTTGCTGGCGCTGGAGGACGATCTCCTGCTCGATCCCGTCTTCTTCCAGCGGCTCGACGCTGCGGTCGAGGCGATGGGGCCGATCGACTACCTCCGCCTCTACGCCAAGGTGCCCGCGGGCATCCGCAACGAGGCGCATTTCCTCCACCGCCACATCGCCCGCTTCTCGGGCAAGGCCTATGGTACCCAGGCCTATCTGCTCACCCGCCGCGGCGCCGCGCGCTTCCGCCGCTCGATCCGCCGTGTCGAGCGTCCGATCGATGACGAGATGGACCGGTTCTGGGCGCACGGCATGGCTATCCGCGCGGTCTTCCCCTTCCCCGTGATGGAGGTCCAGTACGGCTCCACCATCGAGGACACGCGCCGCGTGCTCGAACCGCTCACAGCTGCCGAGCGTGCGCGCTCGTTCCTGGTTCGCGGCGTCGAAAAGGCGCGCCGGATCGGCGCCGTCACGTTGCGCGGGGGCTGAGCGCGTGCAGCATTCCCTTGCCACCGGCACACCGCCGGGAGCCTCCTCCTGAACACCGCCAGCCTGCCCGGCACTCGTACCGCCACCCGCGCGGGCCTGCTCGCGCGCCTGCGTCGGGCAGCGCCATGGGCGGCGGCGGAGAGCCTGTTCTCCGCGGTCGCGACCCTTGCCTCCACGCTGGTGGTGGCGCGGCTGCTCACTCCGTCGGACTTCGGCTTGGCCTCGGTCGCCTTCGCCGTGGTCGCGATCGTCCAGCTGCTCGCCTTCGCCGGCGTTCCCCAAGCGATGCTCCGCACGCCGCAGCTGTTGCCGCGCCTGAGCGACCAGCTCTTCTGGGTGCTGCTCGGCCTCGGTACCCTGGCGACCCTGGTCAGCTGGCTGATCGCCGCCCCCATCGCCAGCTTCTACGGCGCGCCGCTGCTGCTGTGGCTGATCGGCGTGCAGGCGCTGGACTGCCTGCTCCAGGCGCTGGTGCAGTTCCCGACCGCCCTGCTCACCCGCAAGATGCGCACCCGCAGCCTTGCCCTGCGCATGCTGTGGTTCAAGCTCGTCAGCATCGCCGGAACGCTCGCCGCAGCCGCCGCTGGCCTGGGCCCCTGGAGCCTGGTCGCCGGCAGCCTGCTCGGCAGCACCGCCAGCGTCCTCCTCCTGTGGCGCACCCAGCCACGCCGCCCCCGCTGGCGCCGCTTCGACGCGGGCCTCTTGCCGCTGCTGCGCATGGGCTGGCTGATCATGGCGGAAACGGCACTGACCGCGCTTTCGGTACGCGGGTTCCTGCTCCTGTTCGGCAAGTTCCACGGGCTGCACGACCTCGGCCTGCTCAACTTCGCGATGCGGCTGGTCGACGAGCTCGGGGCGATGATCACCGCCTCGGTCGGCCGCGTCTCGCTGAGCTTCTTTGCGACCGCGCACCGCGCCGGCCACGATCTCGCCCGCATCTTCGTGGTCGGCACCCACGCCATTACCCTGGCGGTGCTGCCACTGTTCTTCGGGCTTGCCGCCGTCGCGGGCGATGCCGTCCCGCTCGTCTTCGGCACGCGGTGGCAGGCAGCGGTGCCGGCGGTGCAGCTGCTCGCCGTCTTCTGGGGGCTGCGCATGACGCGGCTGCTGAGCCCTGGGCTGATGCGTACCCTCGACGTGCAGGGCCCGCTGGTGATGAATGCCGCGATCAGCTTCGGCTTCGCGATGGCGGCCGTGCTGTTCACCCGCGAACTCGGCTTCGTGGCCGCCGTCGCCGCATTCAGCGCGCGGATGCTGGTGACGATCCCCGCCGGTGCCAGCGTGCTCGCGCGCGTCGCCGCGCTGCCCGTCTCGCGCCAGTTCGCGGCGATCGTCCGGCCGCTCACGCTCGCCACGATCATGGCCGGCCTCGTGCTGGCCGGCCGCAGCCTCGCAAGCGAGTGGCCGCTCGCGCCCCGCCTCGCCTCGCTCACCGCCGGCGGCGCGCTCCTCTACGCCCTGCTCGTCTGGACCTTCGACCGCCGCGCCCTCACCCGCCTCACCGCGCTACGCGGCTGAGGATGCGGTGTTCGGCTCAGATCTACGACGACCTAGTTGCTGCCCGTCGCCACCGTCTGGGTCGCCGGCACCGCCGTATCGGGTGTCGCGACCTGCGGCACCGCAGGCGCGACGCTGGTCGGCGCGGTCGCCCGGTCCGCCAGGGCGTAGAAGGCCTCGCCTTCCATCTCCAGCAGGCGGACCCGCCCCTCGTTCATCGGCTCGAGCGAATGCACGAAGGAACGCGGCTTCTTCATCAGCTTGGGGTTCTCGACCACCGTCAGCCCGGCACGTCGCGCGGCCTCCGCCACGAAGTGCACGCAGTTCCGGCGGTTGAGGCTGTAGCGATGGTCGCCCTTCTCGCCCCACTCCTCCACCAGCCGGAGGATCGCGCCATATTGCGCGTCGGTCAGCATCACCGAGAAGTGGACGTCGCTGTTCTCGATGTACTTCTGCTTGGTCTCGTCGATCCGCCCCGGCACGGTCCCCATCAGGATGGCGGGTGTGATCGCCTTGGCGGTGAAGCCATAGCTCAGCTGTACGGGCTCCCCGCCGGCATCGGGCGTCCCCTCCAGCACGAAAAAGGCGTGCGGGAACTCGTTGCCGAACTCGTGCGACCAGAAGCTGATGGTGACCCCGGCTCTGGCAGGTGCCGTGAACCCCAGCGACAACAGCGCGGCCCCCAGGAGGGCCAGGAACGCACGGAGCGTGGGGACGCGGAACGAGGATGCCATGGGCCACACGCTACCGCGCCCGGCGCGCGGGATAAAGCTCCCCCGCACCGGGCGTCGGCTGGTTCCGGTTCGGACTGGCTCAGCCCTGATTGTCTTGGGCGCGTTTGCGCTCCGCCTCTTCGTCATAGCCCGACGAAGGGGCCGGGAGGCTGCTGCTGTGGATCGGCTGGGTCGACGCGGGCGGGTCGGATGCATCCATCGACTCGTCCAGCGCGCGGTCCAATCGAGCATCCTTGCTCTCCGGATTGCGCTGCAGCCGCTCGTTGATCGACTCGTCATGGCCCGCGTCGCGGCGCGTCTCGCCCGGATCCTCCGGCGCCACCGACATGGTCTCCATGGCCGCCGGGTCGATCGAGTCCTTGTCTCCGCTCATCACTCTCTCCTCGAAAACCTTCGAGTCAAAAAACGAGCGGCGGCCCGGCTCGTTCCGGTGGCGCCACGACATTGCAAAAGGGGCCCGGCGATCGCTCGCCGAGCCCCCGAAAGGCTTCTGCCCTGTGGCGGTCGCTTAGTCGCGGCTGCCCAGGAACGAGAGCAGGAACTGGAACATGTTCACGAAGTCGAGGTAGAGCGACAGCGCGCCCATGATCACGACCTTGCCCATCATGTCCGTGCCCGCGACATAGGCGTACATGCTCTTGATGCGCTGCGTGTCATAGGCGGTGAGGCCTGCAAACAGCAGCACGCCGACCGCGCTGATCACCATGTTGACCGCCGGCGACTGGAACCACAGGTTCAGCAGCGACGCCACGATGATGCCGACCACACCCATGATCAGGAAGGTGCCGAAGCCCGACAGGTCCTTCTTGGTGGTGTAGCCCCACAGGCTCAGCGACAGGAACGCAACCGCGGTCGCAAAGAAGGTGATCGCGATCGACGCACCCGTATAGGCCAGGAAGATCGTCGACATCGACAGGCCCATGATCGCCGCGAACGCCCAGAACAGCGCCTGCGTCGCGCCATAGGACAGGCGCTGGATGCCGAAGCTCAGCACCATCACGAACGCCAGCGGCGAGAACATGATCAGGTACTTGAGCGGGCCCGGCGACAGGAACACGGCAGCGGCCGGCGAGCTGGTGCCGCCCCACGAGAACAGCAGCGCGACGATGCCCGTCAGCAGAACGCCCGACGCCATGTAGTTGTACACGGAAAGCATATAGGACCGCAGCCCCGCATCATACGCCTGCGCGCGCGATGCGGCCGTTGCGAACGGCGCGGCGGTCGTTCGGGGATCCGACCAGTTGGCCATCTCGAAAAAACTCCTCTTCACCGGCATGATGCCGGTCATGCTTTCATATGCCCCCGGACCGTCCGAATTCAAGCCGGGGTCGGGCTGGCCCTCCGGCGCCGGCCGGCGTAGCAACAGTTTGTAATGCACCGCCTGTTCGTCGCCTTGCGTCCCCCACCCGAGATTCGCCGGCAACTGCTGGCGCTGATGGAGGGTGTCGAGAATGCGCGCTGGCAGGACGAGGAGCAGCTTCACCTGACGCTGCGCTTCATCGGCAATGTCGAGCGCCCGGTGGCGGAGGACATCGCCACCGCGCTCGACGGCATTCGCGCGCCCGCGATGACGCTGCGCCTCCGCGGCGTCGGCTGCTTCGATCGCCGGGGCCGCACCACCGCGCTCTGGGCCGGGGTACATCCGCACGACGCGGTCGCCGCACTCCACCGCAAGGTCGATCAGGCGCTCGCCCGCGTGGGGCTGCCGCACGAGGGTCGCGCCTTTCACCCCCACATCACCCTGGCGCGCCTGAATGCGGCGACGGGCCCGGCCGACGCCTTTCTGGCGCGCCACGCCGGGCTTGCGAGCGAACCCTTTTCGCTCACCCACATGCTGCTGTTCGAAAGTACCCTCACCCGCGACGGCGCCAGCTATGAGGCCATTGCCCGCTACCCGCTCGACTGAACGGCCCCGCGCGTTCAGGACCGCCCGGGCGCCCACCCCGGCGGCGCCAGCTCGAAGCCGTCGAAGCGGAACGCCGGCGCCACGACGCAGCTGACCAGCGTCCAGCCGGCTTCGGCTTCCGCCGCCTGCCACCAGCCCGCCGGGATCCGCAGCTGCGGCTGCTCGCCCGCCAGCACGTCCCCGCCCAGCGTCCGCCGCTCGACCGCCGCCCCGTCGCTCTCCGCCTGCGACAGCAGCAGCGGCGCGCCCGCATGCCATAGCCACAGCTCGTCCGCATCGACGCGGTGCCAGTGCGAGCGCTCGCCCTTCGCCAGCAGGAACAGGATCGCGGTCGCCGCCCCGCGCGTGCCCCCCGGCTCCGGCGCCCGCCACGTCTCGCGGTACCAGCCGCCCTCCGGGTGCGGGGCGAGCTCCAGGGTTGCGACCAGTGCAGCCGCCTCCGCACCGAGGGAATGGAGAGCATGCATGGGCGACGCCCCCTTGTGCGAAACCTGAACCGAAACCTGAACGTTAGACATCGTTTCGTTCATGAAGCTGCCACGTGGAACCTGCGTTTATAGGGTCAGCAATTCGCTAATGGGGATTTTCTGATGCGTAACATGGTTCTCGCGCTCACCGCGCTGTCGTTGGCCCTTCCTGTCGCCGCGGTAGTTCCGACCGACCAGGCTTCGGCGCAGTCGCACAAGCGCTACAAGTATCGCGAGTGGAAGGGCCGTGACGGCCGCCGCTATTGCCGCAAGCCCGATGGCACCACCGGCCTGGTGGTCGGCGGCGTCGCCGGCGCGCTGGTCGGCCGCACCATCGACACCCGGGGTGACCGCACCGTCGGCACGCTGCTCGGCGCGGCAGCCGGCGCGGTGGCCGGTCGCGAGATCGAGCGCAGCGGCAGCAAGTGCCGCTAAGCCTCGACTGACACTGCACTACGGACGGGCGGCGGAACGACGGGTTCCGCCGCCCGTTTTCGTTCGCCTACCTCATTTCATCAGGAGCAGCAGATGATCCGCAGCGGTTCGGCACGCTACGAAGGCCTCGGCAAGGACGGCAAGGCCGCCGTCTCCACCCAGTCGGGCGTTCTTTCCGACCAGCCCTATGGCTTCGGCACCCGCTTCGGCGACGAGCCCGGCACCAATCCCGAAGAGCTGATCGCCGCCGCCCATGCCAGCTGCTTCACCATGGCGCTGAGCTTCGCGCTGGCAAAAGCCGGCTTCAGCGACGGCACGCTGGAGACGACCGCCAAGGTGACGCTGGACAAGGAAGGCGACGGTTTCGCCGTCACCCGCTCCGACCTCACGCTCAAGGCGCGCGTGCCCGGCATCGCCCAGGACCAGTTCGAACAGATCGCGCAAGGAGCCAAGGCCGGCTGCCCGATCTCGAAGCTGCTCAAGGCAGAGATCACGCTGGAACACAGCTTGGAGGCATAGGCCACAGCGCCGCGCCCTTGCCACGACGGCCGGGGCGCGGCTGCCGACGCTCTCCTCACGCTTGACAACCCACCGGCGTGGGGTGAGCTTTCACCCATGCTTAGTCCGGTGCTGCTCCTGCTGGCGCAAGCCGCCGCCCCGCCCCCGCCTGCGGGCGACGTCATCGTCGTCGGCCACCGCGCCGAACAGGAGCTGGCACGTTGCCTGGCCCGCAACTGCCCGCCCGCCGAAGAGGTCGACGCATCGCTGGAGGCCTCGGTGGAGCAGTTCGCCGACGGCCGCTACACCGATGCCCGCCGCACCCTGCAAACGGCCATTCGGCGCAACCGGAACCATGCGGCCGAGCTGCCCGGCCCGGTATCGAGCCTCTATGCGACTCTCGCGACGGTCGCGGAGCATGAGGGCGACAGCGATCTGTGGCGGACCGCGGCCCGAAACAACGTGCTCGTGTTGCGCCGCCATCTGGGGGAGACGAACCTCGCCACCTTGCGCGAGGAGCTGAGCTTTGCCGACTCGCTGGTCGGGCTCGGTGCCCCGGGGGCTGCGAATTCCGCCTATCGCACCATTCAGCAGCGTGCGGCCGGGACCGGCCATCCCGGCATCGCCGCCGGCGCCGCATTCCGGCGCGCTTGGCTTGCGCTGCTGCGCGACCGGTTCAAGGAGGCACAGCGTTTCGCCGACGAGGCGGTCAGCCTGGCCGGTACGGACGATCGCTTGATGGTGGACCTGCGCGAGGTCCTGCGGACGCGGATCGCCATCCGCAAGGGGGACGAGGGGGCGATCGAAGCCCTTGCGGCGCGGCTGCGCCAGTCCGCCGACGTGCAGCCGCAGCTGCTTTTCGCCCCGCCGCTCGCGAACAATAATCCGCCGGCGCCGCCCTTCGGTGTCCACCTCAATCCATGGCACGATTCGCGCATCCGCTTCGCGGACGTCGGATATTGGATCCGCGCCAACGGGCAGACGGCAGAGGTCGAGGTGCTGCGTACCTCCGGTCTCGACCAGTGGGGGCCCGGCATTCTCCGCCAGGTGCGAGAGCGGCGCTACGTTCCGCTCGATGTCGAGCCCGGGCATCCCGGCATCTACCGGATCGACCGCTTCACCGTTCGCGGCGCGATGGACGTGCCGACCGGGAGCCATCTTCGGCAGCGCATGGGCGACCTGACCGTCCATGTGGTGGACCTGACCGAGACCGATGCGATGCGCGAGACGCGTCGCCGGCAGACCGCAGCGGCCTCCGCGGTAAAGGGCGGCTGAGGCCCGCGCCCCGCCCTAGTGACGGGCGGGACCAGAGCCGCTAGCCACCGGCAATGCTGCGCGTGCTGACCCTCTCCACGCTGTTTCCGGACGCGAGCCGCCCCAACTTCGGCGTGTTCGTCGAGAAGCAGACGCTGGGCCTCGCCGCGCATCCAGACGTGGACCTGCGCGTGGTCGCGCCGGTGGGCCTGCCGCCCTTCCCGCTCTCCCGCCTCGCCCGCTACGCATCGCGCGCCGCGCTCCCTCGCCAGGAGCGGTGGAAGGGGCTGGAGGTCCACCGCCCCCGCTTTCCCAACCTGCCCGGCACCGCCGGCCGCTGGCACGCGCTCCTGCTCGCACGCACCCTCACGCCCCTACTCACCCGCATCCGCCGCGACTTTCCCTTCGAGGTCATCGACGCGGAGTTCTTCTTCCCCGATGGTCCCGCCGCGGTCGCACTCGGCCGTCGCCTCGGCGTGCCCGTCTCGATCAAGGCGCGCGGCGCCGACATCCACCATTGGGGCACCGCCCCGGCCACGGCCGCACAGGTCCAGGCCGCCGGCCGCTGCGCCGACGGGCTGCTCGCCGTGTCGCAGGCAATGGCCGCCGACATGGTGGCGCTGGGGATGCCGCGCCCCACAGTCCATTCGACCGGTATCGATCGCAGCCGCTTCGGCACCCTCACCCGCGCCGCCGCCAAGGCGCGGCTCGGCGTCACCGGGCCGCTGGTCGTCTCGCTCGGCGCGCTGATCCCCCGCAAGGGCCACGCGATCGTTGCCGACGCCGTCGCCAGCCTCCTCGGCGTTACCCTGTGGATCGTCGGCGAAGGTCCGGAGCGGCCCCGGCTGGAGGCGCAGGTCGCCGGCAGCGACGCGGGCGACCGCATTCGCCTGCTCGGCGCCGTCCCGCATGAGAAGATGGCGACGGTCCTCGCCGCTGCAGACGTGATGGCGCTCGCCTCCAGCTCGGAAGGGCTCGCCAATGCCTGGGTGGAGGCGCTCGCCAGCGGCACGCCGATCGTGATCCCCGATGCTGGCGGCGCGCGCGAAGTGGTGACGAGCCCCGCCGCCGGCCGCATCGTCGCCCGCACCCCCGCCGCCTTCGCCGAGGCGATCGTGGCGCTGCTCGCGAACCCGCCTGCGGCCGACGCCGTGCAGGCGACCGCCACCCGCTTCAGCTGGGAATCAAACCGCGACGCGCTCTATGCGCACCTGCAGGCATTGGTGGCGGAAACGCACGCTCAGTCGAGCGGGTAGAGCGCCGCCGCGATCCAGCGCAGCTCGGCGCGCAGCACGCCCCAGGCGCGCGCCGCCGCCCGGCTGTCCATCGGCTCGACGCCGACGCCCTTGGCTTCGAGCGCCGCCACCAGCGCCGGAGACGGGCGCAGCATCCGGCTGCCGGTCCCCAGGATGAGGAACTCCGGCAGCGGATCGAGCGCCAGCACCGGGGCCAGCGCCTCTAGGGTCAGTTCCGCCAGCGCAGGCGGCGTCCAGCCGTCGGCCCGCTCCGGGGTAATCAGCAGGCCCTCGTAGACGCCGTCGTCCACGCGAAAGCCGCGGCCGACGATCCCGGAGATCAACGGCCCCTCGGCCCCGCCTGCCTTGTCGAGCCGCATCAGGGCTGCGCGCGCTCGGCGGCGGTCGGCTCGGACGAACCGACCTTCGTGCCCGCCTTCAGCTTCAATGTGATCAGCAGCGACGACGACACATAGATCGACGAATAGGTGCCGACGATCACGCCCAGGATCATCGCCGAGGTGAAGCCGCGCAGCACATGGCCGCCGAAGATCAGCAGCGAGCCGAGCGCCAGGAGGATCGTCAGCGAGGTCATCACCGTGCGCGGCAGCGTCTCGTTGACCGAAAGGTCGATCAGCTGCGGCATGTCCATCTTGCGGAACTTGCGCATGTTCTCGCGGATACGGTCGTCGATCACCATCTTGTCGTTGATCGAATAGCCGATGATCGTCAGCACCGCGGCCACGATGTTGAGGTCGAAGGGCATCTGCGTCAGCGCAAAGAAGCCCAATGTCATCAGCACGTCGTGCAGGATCGCGACCGCGGTCGACACGCCGAACTGCCATTCATAGCGGAACCAGCTGAACACCGCGATGCCCGCCACCGCCAGCAGCACGGCGAGCACGCCGTTGCGGATCAGCTCGTCCGAGACCTTGCCGGAAACCGTGGTGTAGTTGGAAAAGGTCGCGCCGGGGAACTTGGCCGCCAGCCCTGCCTTCACCTTCTCCACCACCGCGTCGGCCGCACCCGGGGGCGCATCGTCCGCCAGCGGCAGGCGGATCGAGATGCTGTTCGCATCGCTGCCCAGCTGCTGGAGCGCAGCCTCGCCGACGCCCAGCTCGTCCACCGCGCTGCGCACCTGGTCGAGCGGCGGCACGGTGACGAACTTCTCCTCGATCGCGACGCCGCCGACGAAGTCGACGCCGAAGTTCAGGCCGCGCGCGAACACCAGCCCGACCGCCGCGATCGTCAGCAGCGCCGTGATCGCAAACGCGATGTGGCGGATGCGGACGAACTGGATGTTCGTGTTGTCGGGGACGATTTTCAAAAGGCGCATGGGTGGCGTCCTAGATGTGGATCTCGGTCGGCCGGTTCTTGCGAACCCAACCCGACACGAGCATGCGCGTGAAGGTGACGGCGGTGAACACCGAGGTCGCGATGCCAAGCAGCAGCACCACCGCAAAACCGCGGATAGGGCCCGAGCCCAGCAGCAGCATGATCAGGCCCGCGATCGCGTGCGTCACGTTCGCCTCGAAGATCGTGCGGCTGGCTTCCTTGTAGCCGAGCTCCAGCGACTGGATCACGCTGCGCCCGCGCCGCCGCTCTTCGCGAATGCGCTCGTTGATCAGCACGTTGGCGTCCACCGCCGTGCCGATGGTCAGCACGAAGCCGGCGATGCCCGGCAGCGTCAGCGTCGCGTTGAGCATCCCCATCACGGCCAGGATCACCAGCACGTTGATGACGACCGCGGTGGTCGCATAGATGCCGAACCGGCCATAGGTCAGGATCATGAACGCGATCACGGCGACAGCCGCGATCACCGACGCGAGGATGCCGGCGCGGATCGAGTCGTCGCCCAGTTCGGGGCTGACCGTGCTTTCCTGCACCACCGTCAGGTCGACCGGCAGCTTGCCCGAGCGCAGCGCGATCGCGAGCTGGTTGGCGCCATCGACGGTGAAACCACCGGCGATGGAGGCGCGGCCGCCCAGGATCGGCTCGTTGATGTTGGGTGCCGAAATCACCTGGTTGTCGACGATGATCGCGAACGGCTTGTTCACGTTCTCGCGCGTGACGGTCGCGAAGCGGCGCCCGCCCACGCTGTCGAAGGTGATGTCGACGTTGGGCTGCCCGTTCTGGTCATAGGACTGGCGCGCATCGGCGAGCTGGTCGCCCGAGATAATCGTGTTACGCTTCACCGCGATCGGCTGGCCAGTGCCCTGATAGCGCAGGATCTGGCTGCCGACCGGCGCATCACCGCGCAGCACCGCCGCCGGATCGGCGGTGGTGTCGACCAGCTTGAACTCCAGGCGCGCGGTCTTGCCCAGCAGGTCCTTCAGCGCCTTGGGATCGTCCAGGCCCGGCACCTGCACGACGATGCGGTTCGAACCCTGGCGGATGATCGTCGGCTCGCGCGTGCCGAGCTCGTCGATGCGGCGGCGGACCACGTCGGTCGCGTCGTCCATCGCCCGGTCGACGGCCTGGGTGAGGCCCGCGTCAGTCTGCGTCAGCACGAAGCGGGTCTGGTCGAGGACCTCGATGTCCCATTCGCGCTGGCCGGTCAGCCCTGCGCCGCCGCCGGTGATCGACAGCAGCTTCTCGCGCGCCGCGTCCACCTGTGCGACGTCGCGCACCATGAACGACAGGCGCCCGCCGCGCGTAGAGATGTCGCCGATCTGGACGCGCGGGGCGCGCCGCATCTCGGTCGAAACCTGTTCCCGCATCTGCTCCAGCCGCGTGGTCGCGACGTCGGAGGTCTTGGCCTCCAGCAGGATGTAGCTGCCGCCGGCCAGGTCGAGACCCAGGTTGATCGTCGGCGTCGGCACCCAGCCCGGCAGCTGGGCGCGCGTGCGCTCCGGCAGCAGGCTCGGCACCGCGAGCAGCACCATGATGAGGACCCCGAGCCAGATGGCCCGGACCTTCCAGCGCGGGAAGTCGAGCATCAGTCGTTCGCGGGCTTGGCGCCGGCCGGCGGCGTCACCTCGGCGATGGTCGCCTTGACGACGCGCACGCGGGTGTTGGGCGCGATCTCGACCTCGACCACGGCGTCCTCGACGCGCGTCACGCGACCCAGCAGGCCGCCTGCCGTCACGACCTGGTCGCCCTTCTTCACGTTCGCGATCGCCGTCTGCAGCGTCTTCATCCGCTTCTGCTGCGGGCGAATCATCAGGAAGTAGAAGACCACGAAGATCAGGATCAGCGGCGCGATCGATACGAACGACGCAAGGGCACCGCCCTGGGCGGCCGATCCGGCGGACTGGGCAAAAGCTTTGGGAACGAGCATGGGTGCTTGGAAACCTGATGAAAAAAGGCCGCGGACGCCGGGCCGTTCAAGGGGCGCGCGCTATCATGCGCGTGCCTCTGTGGCAACCGGCCGTCCTTAGCGCTTGCAAGCGGCGCGCGACGCGCATAGAGGGCAGCGCTCGGTCGGGGCGTAGCGCAGCCTGGTAGCGCATCACACTGGGGGTGTGGGGGTCGCAGGTTCGAATCCTGTCGCCCCGACCAACAAGATCAAGCGGCGGGTCGAGTCTCTCCCCACCGCCGGCGGGCATCCCGCCCCACCCGCGACTTCACAGCATCGAAGATCCATGGGAACGTGCCGGCCCGCTGCCGGCAGGCGCGGCGACGCTCCCCTCAGCGTCGCCGGGAAACCTTCTGCAGGGCCCGCGACAGCGTATCGATCGAATAGGGCTTGTGCACGAGTTCGAAGCCGTGCGTTCCGTTCTGCGCCAGCACTTCGCTGTATCCGCTGGTCAGGACGACCGGCAGCGCCGGGTAGAGGCGGGCGATCTCCTGGCCAAGCTCGATGCCGGACATGCCCGGCATCATCACGTCGGAGAAGACGACGTCGAAGCGGCCGGCCTCGGCCGCCAGTTCCGCCAGCGCCTTGCGCCCGTCCATCGCCCACACCGTCTCATAGCCGAGCTCCGCCAGCGCCTGGGTCGCGAACATGCCGACTTCGGCATTGTCCTCGACCACCAGCACACAGGCCCCCTCGCCAAGCGGCAGGGAATTGTCGCCGGCTGCGGCCGGGACGCCCGCCGTTCCTTCGACCCGCGGCAGATACAGGGTGAAGGTCGCCCCCTCCCCTTCCTCGCTCGTGACGATGATGCCGCCGCCAGACTGTTTCACGAATCCGAACACCTGGCTCAGCCCCAGTCCGGTTCCCTCGCCCACCCCCTTGGTGGTGAAGAACGGCTCGAAGATGCGGTCGATGTTGTCGGCCGGGATACCGGGCCCGCTGTCGGTCAGCGAGACGGCCACGAACTCCCCTGGCGTCGCCGGATGTGCCCGGATGGCCGGCATCTCGGACGTGGTGCAAACCGACAGGATCAGCTCGCCCTCGCCCTTCATCGCGTCGCGCGCGTTGACGGCCATGTTGACGATCGCGGTGTCGAACTGGCTGCGGTCCGCGTCGATGTAGCAGGGTTCAGACGGCAGCCTCAGCGACACCTTCACCCTCGATCCCGTCAGCGTCCGCACCATGTCGCTGACGGTCCGAACGCTCTCGGTGACGTCGAAGACTTCGGGCTTCAGCGACTGGCGGCGCGCGAACGCGAGCAGCTGGTTGGTGAGCTTGGTCGCGCGATCGGCGGTGTCGGAGATCGCGTCGATGTAGCGCTGGCGCCGATCGTCGGAGAGGCCGGGGCGACGCAGCAGGTCGACCGACCCGCGGATGACGGTCAGCAGGTTGTTGAAATCATGCGCGACCCCGCCGGTAAGCTGCCCGATCGCCTCGACCTTCTGCGACTGGCGCAAGGCGTCCTCGGCCTCCACCAGGTCCGCCGTCCGTTGCGCGACCCGCTGCTCCAGCGTCTCGTTGAGCGCGCGCAGGTCCGCAAGCGCACGGTCGCGCTCCGCCTCGATGGTGCGCCGCTCCTGAACGTCGATCAGGACGCCCGGAAAGCTCAGCGGCGTCCCGTCGCGCCCATGCTCGACCCGTCCGTTCGCCTCGATCCAATAATAGCGGCCGTCGCACCGTCGCACGCGATACTGGTGGGCATAGGGACCGCCGCGTGCGATCACCTCGGCGATGGCCTCCTCCAGGCCCCGCCGGTCGTCCGGGTGAACCGTGGCCGTGATCTGCGCCAGCGGGATGCCCTTGCGGCCAAGCGCCGGGTCCAGGCCAAAGGTGCGCGCGAACGCGTCGTCGACGGTGAACTGGTCGCTCGGCAGATCCCAGTGCCAGGTGCCGATGATGGCGCCGGCCTCCAGGGCAAGCTGCACCCGCTCCGCATTCTCCCGCGCACTCGCCTCGCTGACCCGCAGGCGCTCCTCCGCCTCCCGCCGGGCGGTCACATCGTTGAAGATGATCGCGATCTGGCGGTCGGCAGGGTCGCCTACCCGCACCGCGCGCACATCGAACCAGCGCTGGAACGCCTCGGCATAATTTTCGAAGTTCGTCGGCTCTCCGGTCTTGGCCACATGCCCGTAGATCTGGAACCAGAACGGCTCCAGGTCCGGTGCATATTCGGTTACCCACTTGCCGCGCAGGTCCACGCCGGACTGACGCGCAAAGGCGGGATTCGCCTCGACGAAGCGATAGTTGATCGGCTCGTCATTCTCGTCGAACTTGACTTGGACGATGGCGAACGCCGCCTCCACCGTGTCGAAGATCGTCTGGAACCGCTCCTGCGCCTGGCGCAGCGCGATGCCGGCGAGGTGCTCCTCGGTGCGATCGCGCAGGATCTTCACGAAGCCGACATGCTGCCCGACCCGATCGCGCAGCGGAGACAGCTCGCCGCTCGCCCAGAATCGCGCGCCGCCCTTTCGCACGTGCCAGCGCTCGTCGATCGCCCGGCCTTCTTCCAGGGCGCACTGCATCTCGCGATCCGGCACCCCGGCTGCGCGATCCTCGTCGATGAAGAACAGCGATGCGCTCTGCCCCACCGCCTCGCGTTCCGACCAGCCGAGCACACGCTCCGCGCCGTAGCTCCACTCCACGATCGTGCCGTCCAGGTCCATGGCGATGATCGCAAAATCCTGGGCGCTGTCCACGATCGCCCCCTGGCGCGCCTCGGACGTCGCTGCGCGCTCGGTGGCAAGCCGTTGCTCCAGCTGCACCATGACCTGGCGGGCGAGAACGCGGATCGCGCGCTCCTGCACTCCGGTGAGGGTCCGGGGGCGAACGTCGAGCACGGACAGGGTGCCGATCGGCAGCCCTTCGGGCGACTTCAGGATCGCCCCCGCATAGAAGCGCAGGTGCGGCGCACCCGTGACCAGCGGGTTGCAGGCAAAGCGCGGGTCCGCGGCCGCGTCGGGAACAAGAAGGAAATCCTCCTCCAGGATCGCCTGGGCACAGAAGGATGTGTCCAGCGGCATCTCCCGCACGCCCAGGCCGACCTCGGCCTTGAAGAACTGGCGGCCGTCCGCGATCAGGTTCACGATCGCCATCGGCGCCTCGCAGATCGCGGCGGCCAGTTCGGCGATCTCGTCGAACGCCTCCTCGGGGGGCGTGTCCACGATCTTATATTGTGCAAGCGCAGCCAGCCGCTGCCCCTCGCGTCCAGAGAGATCCGTCATCGTCTTCCATGCTCAGGTATTGATCGCGCCTTTAGCACCGACGACGGCCGTCCCGCCACGGTCGCGTGCCAGTCGCGGGACGCGAATGCCCCCTTCCCGACCTGGCATGATACAGCTCTGCGCTGCCGCACGGCTGGAGGGCGACCGCGTCGGCTCGATCGTGTTTACGAATCGCGTGGCCGTTCCCTTGCGGCCGTGCAGCCACATCCCCCCCCCCCGGCCACGCGATTCGCCTCCGCTGGGCTAGCGTCCGGACCCCTCCCGTCCGTTCGCCAGCCGGGAGATCAGGATCGCCGCGCGCTTGGCCTGGCGGCGGATGCTCGCCAGGTCGACCGTTTCGCCGGGCGCATGGTCGCCGCTGCTGTCGGTCCCCAGCCCCGCCAGACTGTCGACGTCGTTTGCCACGAACGAGATGTCGCCCGCCCCGCGCTTGAGCGGATCGAGCGGCGGCATCTCGGGCAGCTTCAGGTCGCGGTTGACCGCATTGAGCGCCGCCAGCAGCGCCGTGTTCCCCGCGGTCGGGGCCATCGCCGGATAGCCCTCGCCGAACTCGATCTTGGCATCGGTGCCGGGCGCATGGGACGCGACGATCGCCTCCATCTTGCCGCGCACCCGCGCCGTCTGCTCCTCGCTCAGCGTGCGGAAGTCACCGGTCGCAACCGCCGTCCGCGCGATGATGT
Organism: Sphingomonas sp. ACRSK; assembly: GCF_022346685.1. NCBI lineage: Bacteria > Pseudomonadati > Pseudomonadota > Alphaproteobacteria > Sphingomonadales > Sphingomonadaceae > Sphingomonas > Sphingomonas sp. ACRSK. The sequence continues at coordinate 59,413 of NZ_JAKRNR010000012.1, forward strand.
TGGTCTTGCCGGCGGCCACCGCATTGCCGCTCTCATCGATGCTCGCCGCCGCCCCGCCGGCGATCACGCCCGGGTTGAAGGTCAGGTTCGGCTCGGGCAGTTCCTCGCGGAACGCCGCCAGGATGCGGACCAGCTCGTGGATCGCCCCGTCGCCCAGATCGGGCGTGAAGATCAGCGAGGAGTGGCCGGTCTTCCCTGTGGCGGTAATCCGCCAGTCGGTGACCGAACGCCGGGCGATCGAACCCATGTCGTGCCCGCCCTCCGTCACCAGCCCCTCGAAGTCGAGCGCCACGTCGGCGCGCTTGCCGGCCGCGATCAGGTCCGCGCGGGAGATGCGGTGCGGGCTCCCGGCATCCTCCTCGTCGCCGGTCAGCACGATCTCGATGTTGGCGTCCTTCAGCGTGCCCGCCGCCTGCATCGCGCGCAGCGCCGCCACGATCACGACCATGCCGCCCTTGTCGTCACCCGCGCCCGGCCCCTCGGCCTTGTCGCCCTTGCGCACGAACTTCTGGAAGGGCGAGCTCGGCTCGAACACCGTGTCCAGGTGGCCGATCAGCAGGATGCGCTTGCCGCCCGGCTTGCCGGCATGCACCGCCACCAGATGGCCGGCGCGCTGCACCGCCGCCATCGGCTTCCACTGGACGGTGAAGCCCAGCGGCTCCAGCTCGGCGCGCATCATCGCGCCGACCTTAGTCACCCCTTCCAGGTTGAGCGTGCCGCTGTTCTGGTCCACCAGCCGGCCGAGCAGCGCCACCGAGCGCTCATATTCGGCGTCGACCGTCTGCCCCATCACCGTCTCGGCACGCGACAGCCCCTGGGCGAGGGCCGGCGCCGACACCGCCAGGAACAGCGCGCCGCCAAGCGCCATCGCCCGCATCCGCATCACAGCTTCGCACCCCCCATCTTGTAAGTCAGCTGTGCATAGAAGCTGCGGCCGACCGAATCGAACCACGAAATGTCGTAGTACGGATAGGCGCCATAAGTCGGGTCCTTGATCGGATCCTGGTCGAACAGGTTGTTGATCGTCCCCGACAGGCGCAGCCGGTCGGTGAAGCTGTACTGCGCCGACAGATTGAACAGGTAGCTCGCCTTGATGTACGCGTCCTGGTCGTAGTTGGGCAGCTTGCCCAGCCGCTGGCCCGTCAGCGTCGTCGAGAAGCGCTCGAGATCCCAGGTCAGGCTCGCCGTGCCCTTGTCGCGCGGGATGTCATAGTCGCTGTCATAGTCGAGCTTGCTGATCTTCGGATCGCCCGGATACTGCCGGATCGTGTGGTTGAACACATAGGTGTAGTTCACCCGCAGCGAGAAATTGCCTGCCTGTGCGGTCGGCACGCGGATGTGCGCGGCCACGTCGATGCCGTCGGTGGTCTCCTCCGCGACGTTGATCGGGTTGATGGTGACGCCCTGCAGCTGGCCATCGAGCGCGCCGCCCGAATAGCGCTCGACCCGCGCCAGGGCGTCGAGGCAGGTCGGCGAATTGCCGTCCACCGGCGATCCGGCCGCGGTCTGGCCGATCCGGCAGTCCGCCTCGTCGCGCAGCAGATTGTCGATGCTCATGTCGAGCACCTGGTTCTTCATCGCGACCCGGAAATAGTCGACGGACATGTCGAACCAGCGCCGCGGCTGCCACATCACGCCGGCGTTCAGCGACTTGGAGGTTTCGGGCTTCAGATTGCGATTGCCCGAACGGTGGGAAACGATGCCCTCGTCGGCATAGTCGCAGTCGGAGATCTCCTCCGGCTGGTCCGGGTCGGTCCGGCACAGATAATAATCGGTCGCCGACGGGTGGGTGTTGCCGGGTCCCCGGAACACATAGTTGAGGTCCGGCGCGCGGAAGCCGGTGCCATAGGCGCTGCGCAGCACCAGCGTGCTCGTCGGTCGCACCACCGCGCCCAGGTTGTAGGTGAACTTGCCGAAGCCGTTGCCCGCAAAGGAATAATGGTCGTAGCGGCCGGCAAGGTCGAGCTCCACGAACGACAGCACCGGCAGCCGCAGCTCGCCGCCCGTGCCCCAGTGGCTGCGCTTGCCCCGGCCGTCGGAATCCACCAGCCCGACGTAGTATTGGGTCAGCGCCAGCGGATCTGGGCGCAGGTTGTAGCCTTGGCTTCCGGCCTCCGCGGTGAACGCAAAGCCCGCGGCACCACCCGGCAGGCGGAACAGCTCGGTGGTGTTCACCGTCGTCGCGACGTTGGTCACCCAGGACTTCGGCCGATAGATCGAGTTTGCGGTGATCGAGCGATATTCGGCCGGCGTCAGCGGCGTGTAGAGCCGCGTCGGATCGGCATCGAACTCGGCATAGCCCGTCTCCGGGTCCACACCCACCTGCGGGCCCAGGAAGAAGGCGTTGGCCTTGTCGATCACCACCTGCGGGAACGACACGCGCGACTGATATTCGGCGTGGTTGACGCTGAACTCATAGCCCCATTTGTTGTCGGCGAACCGGCCCTTGATGCCCGGCGTCACGTTGAAGGTGGTGGAGCGGTTGCGCGTCATGCCGGCGCTCAGCCCGCCCATTTCCTCGGGCGTGAACTGGCGCGTCCAATTGTCCAGCTGCAGCCCGCTATAGGTCTGGTCGGGGCTCAGGTGGTTCGGGTTGAAGAAGGTGCCCTCCTCATTCCCGTCGGGCGCCACATAATACCAGTCGAGCACGTCGCGAAACAGGCTGAGCTTGGAATAGCTCGCCTGGAAATCCAGGAACAGCTCGGCTTCGTCGTTGAGCGTATAACCCATCGATCCATAGGCGCTGATCGAGCGCCGCTTGGACTGGATCGTGCCATAGCCGATCGAGGTATCGCTGCCGCAGAAATAGCCGTCGCCGTCGATCGTGTCCCGGCCCGGTCGCATGGCGTAGTAGGTGCTGCCGCCGTTCAGCCCCGACAGCCGGTCGCACGTCGCCTTGCCCGGATCGATGTAGTAGAGATATTCGTCGGCGCGCAGGAAGGTGCGGCGCGCGAGCGGCCCGGTGGGATCGTCCTGCGTCGAATCCTGGATCTTGCGATCGTATGCCCACAGCGGCTTCTGATCGAGCGCCTCGATCCCCAACACGCCGTGGAAGCCCCCCGTCTCCCAGCCGGTGGTCACGCTCAGGCGGTGCGAAGACCCGCCGCCGTGCTCGGTCGTCCCATAGCGATAGTCGATCCGCGTCCCGTCCGGCTTGGACTTGAGCTGGAAGTTCACCACGCCCGAGATCGCGTCCGAACCATAGATGGCCGACGCGCTGCCGCTCAGGATCTCGACCCGCTCGATCAACCCCACGGGGATGTTCGAGATGTCGGTGAAGTTGCTGTTGCCGTTGAACGGCAGCGGGAAGTCGGCGATGCGGCGGCCGTTCACCAGCACCAGCGTGTGGTTCGGTCCCAGCCCGCGCAGGTCGACCTGCTGCCCGCCCGGCGTGAAGTCCGCACCCGACGCGCTCTGCTGGCTCTGGGTCTCGCCGCCGTTCTGGGTGATCGCACGCAGTACGTCCGGCACGCTCTGGTAGCCGTTGCGCAGGATGTCCTCGGCGGTGATCGTCGTCACCGGCGCCGGCCCGTCCCCTGACACGCGCGGGATGCGCGATCCCAGCACCACCACTTCCCCCTCGGGCGCCGTGTCATCGGTCGCCGCCGGAAGGCTCTGCTCGCTCGTCATCGTCTGCGCCGACGCCATCCCCGGCAGCGCCCAGGCGCTTGCCCCCGCAAGCGCGAGCGCGATCCCCTTACGTGTACGCATCATTTGACCCCCCGTATTCCCGAAGACATATTGGCAGCAGAACCAGTCAAAATGGAACAATAAAAATGCAGTATGTTCGGCAGGAGCGAACGAATTGAAAAGCGGGGCGTGGGGGGCGTGGTTCCGGATCGCACTTGCGCTGCTGGCGCTGCTGCTGCCGGTGTCCGCCTGGGCGGCACCCGGCGGCTACAGCTATTATGAGATCGGCGACCGGTCGGCGAAGACGCCCGCGGCCACCGCGCCCGCGCTGATGCTGGTCGGCGGCGGCGACTGGGACTATCGCGCCTTCCGCTGGTTCGCCGAGCGCGCCGGCCACGGCCACATCGTCGTGCTGCGCGCCTCGGGAGAGGCGGAAGCCGGCGAGGAGATCTTCAACCAGGTCGGCGGCGTCGCCTCGGTCCAGACGCTCGTCTTCCGCAGCCGCGTCGCCGCCAGCGATGCGCGCGTGCTCGACATCCTGGCGCGCGCCGACGGCATCTTCATCGCAGGCGGAGACCAGGCCAACTACGTCCGCTTCTGGAAGGACACCCCCGTCGCCCGCGCACTCGACGCCCATGTCCGCAAGGGCCGCCCGATCGGCGGCACCAGCGCCGGCCTCGCGATCCTGGGCGGCACCGCCTATGGCGCGATGGACGGCGGCAGCATCGACAGCCACGAGGCGCTTACCGATCCCGCCGGCCCCGCCGTCACGCTGGTGACCGGCTTCCTCCACATGCCGCGCCTCGCCCATGTCGTCACCGACACCCACTTCGCCCGCCGCGACCGGCTGGGCCGCCTGTTCGCCTTCGTCGCCAAGGCACGGCAGAAGGACCCGAAAGCCGTCGGCCTCGGCGTCGACGAGGGCGCTGCGCTCTGCGTGGAGGCGGACGGTACCGCCCGCCTGCTGTCGCCCCCCGGCGGCCATGGCTGGCTGATCCAGCCGACCACCCGCCCCACGCTCCAGCCGGGCCAGCCGCTCGACTGGGCCGGCGTCCGCGTGACCGGCATCGGCCCCGACAGCGTGCTCGACCTCGACACGCTGCAGGTCACCGCCCCCGCCTTCGACGGCATCGCCCGCGTCGAGCGCGGCGTGCTGCGCGACGCACCCGGCCCGCGCTGACCATGCGGCCCGAGGAAATCGACCCGCAGCTCCTGGCACTCCTGCGCGAGGACGCCCGCCGCAACGTCTCCGAACTGGCGGCGGCGCTCGGCGTCTCGCGCACCGCCGTCTACAGCAGCATCGAGCGGCTGGAGCGGGAGGGCACGATCCTCGGCTACACCGTCCGCCTGGGCGAGGATTACGACCGCCGCCTGATCCGCGCCCATGTCATGATCAAGCTCTTCCCCAAGGCGACCCACGCCACCCAGGACCGGCTCGTCACCATGCCGGAGGTCGCCGGCCTCTACGCGATCTCGGGCGAATACGACCTGATCGCCATCGTCGAGGCGCCGCACGTCAACCGCCTCAACGACCTGCTCGACGCCATCGGCGAGCTGGAGGGTGTCGAGCGCACCACCTCCTCCGTCATCCTCGCCACCAAGCTCCAGCGTTGATTCACGCCGCGTCCGCCCCCCGCGCCTCCTCCACGATCCAGTCGCAGAACCGCTCCAGCGCCGGGTTCTCCACGCCTTCCGCCCGCACCAGATAATAGGCGTCGTCGCTGGTGAGCGGGATCGAGAGCGGGCACACCAGGCTGCCGCTTTCCAGCTCGGGCCCGATCAGGAAGCTCGGCACCAGCGCCGCGCCAGCCCCCGCCGCCGCCGCCTGCGCCAGCATCAGGAAATGCTCGAAGCTCGGTCCCGACGGCACCGGCGGCGCCTCCACCCCCGCCACCCGCAGCCACTGGTCCCACGCCCCGCGGCGTGAGGTCTGGAACAGCAGCGGCTTGCCCAGGAAGTCGGCCGGCTCGCGGATCGGGTTCTTCTCCAGCCACGCCGGCGCACACACCGGGATCGCCGCCTCGCGGAACAGCAGCTCGTGCACCATCCCCGGCCACGCCGGCCGACCGAAGTCGATCGCGGCGTCGAACCGCTCCTCGACCATCTCCAGCGGATAGGTGCGCGCCGCCAGGTTCACCACCAGCTCCGGATGGCGCGCGGTCAGCCGCGGCAGCCGCGGTGCCAGCCAGCGCATGCCGAAGCTCGGCAGCGTGGCGATGTCGAGCGTGTTGGTCGGCCGCCCGCCCGCAACCCGCGCCGTTGCCCGCCGGATGCGCTCCAGCGCCGGCGCGATCTCCGCGGCATAGGCGCGCCCCTGCGCGTTCAGCGTCACCCGCCGCCCCGCCCGGTCGAACAGCGGCGCCTGCACCCAGTCCTCCAGCAGCGCTACCTGCCGGCTGACCGCGCTCTGGGTCAGCCCCACCGCCTCGCCCGCGCGGGAGAAGCCGCCCAGCCGCGCCGCCGCCGCAAAGCTGTTCAGCGCGGCCATCGGCGGCAGCAGCCGGCGACCCTCATTCCCATCGCTCATCAGCACATGACTCCTTTGCGTTTGCGCTAGCACGGCTCCGGCGTAGAGGTGAACGCTTGGCTGGAGCGAGGAACGTTCATGCGCATTGAGAATGATAGCGTGCTGGCGCGGCTGGTCCGCAACGTGCTGGGCGATCGCACCGAGGCGGCGTTCGACGCCCTCGTCATCCCGGCCGAACTGGCCGAGGTCGCCGGCGATCGCGCGCCCCGCGCCGTCTTCGCCATGGCGCTCGCGACTGTGCTGTTCGACGACCTGCTCGCCCGCGTGCCGAGCGGCGCCCGCTATGTCGCGGACCGCCGCGCCGCCGGCGGGCACATCCTGTTCGACCATGGTGCGCTGCGCACCATCCGCTTCCCGCAAGGCCCGACCGGCGCGCTTCCCGCCGGCCAGGACGCCTTCGCCCGCATCCTCGAACCGCTCGGCTATGCCGTCGCCAGCCTCTACCCGCTGCCGGCGCTCAAGATGACCGGCCACGCCTATTGCCATCGCGACCTGCCCGAGGCGATCCCGCAGTATTTCGTGAGCGAACTCCACGTCGAGCGCTTCGACGACGCGTTCGCCGAGGCCGCCGCCCGCGTGTTCGGCACCTCCATCGATCCGCTCACCCCCGCCGATGTCGCCGTGCTCGACGGCTTCGCCCGCGATGGCGCGGTCGCCTATGCCGATGCCGAGCCCGCACTCCCGCGCATCGCCGCCGCCTTCGATCGCCAGCACGGGGACGTCACCGTCGCCGACTATGAAGCGCTGCTCGCCCAATCCGGCGAAGCCGCCTGGATCGCGACCGAGGGCAATGCCTTCAACCACGCGACCGACCGCGTCGCCGATGTCGAGGCGCTGTCCGATACGCTGCGCGACGGCGGCTGGCCGATCAAGGAGCGCGTCGAGATCTCCGCCAGCGGCCGCGTCCGCCAGACCGCGTTCCGTGCCGATCCCGTCGAGCGCCTGTTCGTAGATGCCGACGGCCAGCAAATCCGCCGCACCGTGCCGGGCTCCTTCTACGAGTTCATCACCCGCCACGCGAAGGACGACGGCAGCCTCGACCTCGCGTTCGACAGCGCCAACGCGACCGGCATCTTCGCCATGACCCGGGCCGCATGAACGACGCGCTCGCCCGGGCACTTCGCGACGCGGTCGGCCCCGCCCACCTGCTGACCGACCCGGGCGACCTCGCCGGCTATGCGAGCGACGGCCGCGGCGTGACCGGCCAGCCGCTCGGCGTAGTGCGTCCGGCCTCGGCGCAGGAGGTCGCGGCCGTGCTGCGCGCCGCCCATGCCGCGGGCGTACGGGTGGTGCCGCAGGGCGCCCGCACCGGCCTGGTCGCAGCCGGCATTCCGGGCGCGGACGCGGACCTGCTCGTCCTCAACCTCGATCGGCTCGCCCGCGCCCCCGCGATCGATCCCGTCAATCGTACGGCCGAGGTCGACGCCGGCGTGCGCCTCTCCGCGCTCAACGCCGCCGCCCTGCCGCATGGCCTGAGCTTCCCGATCGATCTCGGCGCGGATCCGTCGATCGGCGGCATGATCGGCGCCAACACCGGCGGCGCGCGGCTGCTCCGCTATGGCGACGTCCGCCGCAACCTGCTCGCGCTCGAGGTGGTGACGTCGGAAGCCGAGCCCCGCGTGCTCCAGCTCGGCGCACCCTTGTGGAAGAACAACACGGGCATCGACCTGAAGCAGCTGCTCGTCGGCAGCTCCGGCGCGCTCGGCGTCGTCACCCGCGCCACCCTCGCGCTCTCGCCGCTCGCCCCCACCCGCGTCACTGCGATGCTCGCGCTCGACCGCGACGAAACCGCCGTCGACCTGCTGCTCGCACTCGAAGCGAGCTTCGGCACGCTGCTGACCGCGTTCGAGGGCATTTCCGCCCCCGCGCTCGACGCCGCCCTCACTCATGTCCCGCGCCTGCGCGACCCGTTCGCCGGGCAGCGCCCTGCCTATGCCGTGCTGGTCGAGCTGTCCGCCGGTGCCGCTTTCGACGTCGAATGGCTGGAGGAGCGCCTCGGCGACACCCTCGCCCCCTGGATGGACCGCGGCGCGGTCATCGATGCGATGCTCGACCGCCGCGACGATCTCTGGGCGATCCGCCACGCCGTGCCGGAGGGGCTGCGCGCCTCGGGCAAGGTCGTCGCTTGCGACATCGCGCTGCGCCGTGGCGATGTCATGCGCTTCCGCCGTGACGTGGCCGCACGGGTGGAGGCGATCGCACCCCAGCTGCGCCTCCACGACTTCGGCCATGTCGGCGACGGCGGGCTGCACTTTAACCTGGTGTGGCCGCCGGAAGCCGGTCCCTTCGATCCCGCCGTGGCAGAGGCCGCCCGCGCCACCGTCTTCCGCGCCGTGGTTGGGGAATATGGCGGCAGCTTCAGCGCCGAACACGGCATCGGGCCCTCCAACGCCGCCTGGTACACCGAACTGGTGCCCGAACCGGTGCGCAGTCTTTCCGGCGCCGTCCAGCGCCTCCTCGCCCCCGTGCCCGTCGGCCGGGTGGACTTCCACGATCCCGTTCAAGGAGACAGGGCATGACCGACCACCTCATGGGCGTCTATAATCGCGCACCGCTCAGCGTCGCGCGCGGCCAGGGCGCCTGGCTGTGGGATACCGAGGGTCGCCAGTATCTCGATTGCGTCGCCGGCATCGCCACCAACGCGCTCGGCCATTGCCATCCCAAGCTCGTCGCTGCGCTCACCGAGCAGGCGAACACCCTCTGGCACGTCTCCAACATCTTTCGCGTGCCCGGCCAGGAAGCGCTCGCCGAGCGGCTGACCGCCGCCACCTTCGCCGACGTCGTCTTCTTCGCCAGCACCGGCACCGAGAGCGTCGAATGCGCGCTCAAGACCGCGCGCCGCTATCACTATGCCAAGGGCGCGCCGGAGCGGATCGATGTGATCGGCTTTGCCGGCTCCTTCCACGGCCGCACCTATGGCGCGATCAACGCCGCCGGAAACCCGTCCTATACCGAGGGCTTCGGCCCGCGCCTGCCGGGCTATGTCCAGCTCACCCTGGATGACGCGGCCGGTCTGGCCGAAGCCATCGCCCGCCCCACCACCGCCGCCGTGATCGTGGAGCCCGTGCAGGGCGAAGGCGGCGCCCGCGCGCTCACCGGCGAATGGCTAACCGAACTGCGCCGCCTGTGCACCGCCCACGGCGTGCTGCTCATCTATGACGAGGTGCAGAGCGGCATGGGCCGCACCGGCCGCCTGTTCGCCCACCAGTGGTTCGAGGGCGCCGAGCCCGACATCATGTGCGTCGCAAAGGCGCTGGGCGGCGGCTATCCCGTCGCTGCGTGCCTCGCCACCGCAGACGCCGCCAGCGGCATGGTCGCCGGCGTCCACGGCACCACTTTCGGCGGCAGCCCGCTCGCCATGGCCGTGGCGCTCGCCGCATTCGACGAGATTTCCAATCCCGGCACCCTCGCCCACGCCCGCGACGTGGCGGAGGCTCTGCGGCGCCAGCTGATCGACCTCGCCGGCCGCTACCCGGACGTGATCCAGGACGTGCGCGGCAAGGGGCTTCTCATCGGCCTGCGCATGATCCCCAACAATCGCGAGTTCATGGGGATTGCCCGCGACCACGGCCTGCTGGTCGCCGGCGGCGGCGAGAATTGCGTGCGCCTGCTGCCGCCGCTCACCCTCAGCCATGAAGAGGCGGCGGAGGCGGTGACCCGACTCGCGCTTGCCTGCGAGACCGTCCGTGCACAGGTGGCACAGGCGGCCTGATGCTGGTGGTACGACCCGCCGGACCGGCGGATTTGATTGCGTTGAAGGAACTCGCGGTCCTGTCCGGCCGCGGCTTCACCAGCCTGCCCGAAAATGACGACGTGCTCGCCGAGCGATTGGCGCTGGCGGAGGAGAGCTTCGCCGGCACCGTCGCCCCGGCCGAGGCCTGGTACACGCTGATGCTGGAGGAAAGCGACACGGGCGAGGTGCTCGGCGTCGCCGGCGTGCGTGCGGCCGTGGGGCTCACCCGCCCGCACTTCTCCTTCCGCATCGTCACCCTCGCGCAATATTCGCCGGCGGCACGCACCCGCTTCGATCACCAGGCGCTGGTGCTGGTCAACGAATGCGGCGGCTGGACCGAGGTCGGCTCGCTGTTCGTCCACCCGCGGCTGCGCGGCGACGGCGCCGGCAGCCTGCTCGCCCGCGCCCGCTACATGCTGATCGGCGCAGAGCCGATCCGCTTCTCGCACACGGTGATGGCGGAGCTGCGCGGCTGGTTCGACGCCGACGACACCTCGCCCTTCTGGGAGGGGGTCTCGAGCAAATTCTACCGCCTGCCGTTCGAACAGGCCGACCATATGGTCACCGCCACCGACGGCCAGTTCATCCTGGACCTGGCGCCCCGCCACCCCATCTATGTCGAGTTGATCGACCGCGCCGCCTCCGACGCCATCGGCCGCGTCCACCGCGACGGCGAAGCGGCGCTGGCGCTGCTGGAACGCGAGGGCTTCGAGCGGTCCGGCCTGGTCGACATCTTCGACGGCGGCCCGACCGTCACCTGCGCGCGCGACACGCTGGCGACGGTGCGCAGCGGCCGGACCTGCCGCGTGAAGTTCGGCGACGTCGGCAGCGCACCCGCAGCGCTGCTCTCGACCGCCACGATTGCCGATTTCCGCGCCACCCGCGCGGCCGCTCGCGTCGATGGCGACACGCTGGCGATCGCCCCTGCCACTGCCGACGCGCTCCGCCTGCGCGAAGGCGACCTGATCCGGATGAGTGCCTGATGACAACGTTCCGCTCGATCGATCCCGCTTCCGGTGCCACCGTCTGGGAAGGCGCCGCCGCCACGCCCGCGGAGTGCGCGGCCGCCGTCGCCCGCGCCCGCGCCGCGCTCCCCGCCTGGCGCAACGCGCCCCTTGAGGACCGCATCGCCGTCGTCCGCCGCTATGCCGAGGTGCTGGAGGCCGACCGCGAGGTCTTCGCCGCCCTCCTCTCCCGCGAGACCGGCAAGCTGCTGTGGGAAACCCGTGCCGAGGTCGGCTCGATGATCGGCAAGGTCGCCGTCTCGATTGCCGCCCAGGCCGAGCGTGCCGGCGAGCGCGCGAGCGAAACCGCCTTCGGCCGCGCCGTGCTGCGCCACCGCGCCCATGGCGTCATGGCGGTGCTCGGGCCGTACAACTTCCCCGGCCACCTTCCCAACGGCCACATCGTCCCCGCGCTGCTCGCGGGCAACACGATCGTGTTCAAGCCGTCCGAGGTCACCCCCGCCGTCGGCGCGCACATGGTCGCGCTGTGGGAGAAGGCCGGGCTACCAGCCGGCGTCCTCACCTGCGTCCAGGGCGCGCGCGAGACCGGCGAGGCGCTGGTCGCCTGCGACATCGACGGCCTCTTGTTCACCGGCTCGGCCGGTGCCGGCGCCGCGCTCAAGCGCGCGACCATCGACCGGCCGCACCTCATCCTCGCGCTCGAACTCGGCGGCAACAACCCGCTGATCGTCTGGGATTCGCCCGAGGAAGCCGCCTCGATCATCGTCCACTCCGCCTTTGTCACCACCGGCCAGCGCTGCTCCTGCGCCCGCCGCCTGATCGTGCCGCAGGGTACGATGGGCGACGCCATCGTCGACGCCCTCGACGCACTCACCGCCCGCATCCGCATCGCCGCCTGGGACGAGGAAGGCGACGCCTTCATGGGCCCGCTGGTCTCCGCCACCGCCGCCGCCGGCGCGCACGCCGCCGTCGACCGCCTCGTCGCCACCGGCGCCCGCACGATTCGCCCGTTCGAACGCGTGGAGGGTCGCAGCGACGCCTTTGTCACCCCCTCGATCCTCGACGTGACCGGCGTGGCCGTGCCCGATGCGGAGGTGTTCGCCCCCGTGCTCCAGGTCACCCGCGTGGCCGATTTCGGGGCCGCGATCGCCGCCGCCAACGCCACCGCCTTTGGCCTCTCCGCCGGGCTCGTCAGCAGCGACCCGGGCCAGTGGCAGGCGTTCCTCGACGCTTCGCGCGCGGGCATCGTCAACCGCAACCGGCCCACCACGGGCGCTGCCGCCAACATGCCGTTCGGCGGCCTCGGCGCCTCGGGCAACCACCGCCCCAGCGCCTATTACGCCGCCGACTATTGCGCCTACCCGATCGGCAGCTTCGAAGCGGACACCGTCCAGCCGCTCCCCGTCCCCGGCGCCTGACGCCCACGGCCTCACGGGCGGTTCGACAAAAGGAACCGCCCGCGACTTGGCATCACCCGTCTTGCCTGTACGATGCTCGGGACAAGTTCAGGAGCGAATCCGGGCGAGTACAGGCAAGTTCGTGGAAGTTGAGAAACAATCCCAACATCTACAATAAACAACTTAGTTTCGCATCAGAGTTCCGGCAGCGCCGCTGTTCTTCTCCAGATGCAACGCTGACCTGTCCCGCCCGGATGAAAGCTTGATCGCACGTCCAAAAACAGGGAGAGGGATGCCATGACGACGACAAGGAACACCCGTTGGGCGCGCGCCATCGGCCGCGCGTATCTGCGACCGGCCGCCGTGGCGCTCGCCGCCGCCTGCCTGCTCGCGGCGCCGGCCCAGGCGCAGGAGGACCGGATGACTCCGATCCCCATCCCGGCCCAGCCCAATGCGATCCCGCTCAAGACCGGCCCGCTGCCCGGCGCCAAGGCCAAGGAATCCTGGCACAGCCAGTACAACAGCGTCTTCGCCCGCAACGTGACGGAGGCGACGCTCACCCCCTTCCTCCCCGATCCGGCAAAGGCGACCGGTGCTGCCGTGATCGTGACCCCGGGCGGCGGCTTCCGCACCCTGTCGATGGAGAACGAGGGCTGGGACGTCGCCCGCGCGCTCGCCGCCCAGGGCGTCGCCGCCTTCGTCCTGAAGTATCGCCTCAACCAGACGCCGGCGGACATGCCCGCCTTCGAACGCTCGATGGCGGAGATGTTCTCGGCCACCGCCGCGCGTCCGCCCCGGCCGAACCCCGCGGACGCGATGGCCGCCCTCGCCCCGCAGATCGCCGATGCCCGCGCCGCCTTCGCCCTGATCCGCCAGCGCGCGCCCGAATGGCGCATCGACCGCGACCGGATCGGCATGGTCGGCTTTTCCGCCGGTGCGATGCTCACGCTCGCCACCACGCTTTCGGCGCAGGATACCAAGCCTGCCTTCATCGGCCTCATCTACGGCCCGCTCTCGCAAGTGACCGTCCCCGCCGACGCACCGCCGATGTTCGTGGCGCTCGCCGCCGACGATCCCTTCTTCGCCAACAGCGGCTTCGGCCTGATCGAAAGCTGGAAGGCCGCCAAGCGCCCGGTCGAGTTCCACCTCTATGAACAGGGGGGCCACGGCTTCGGCATGTACCAGAAGAGCACCACCAGCACCGGCTGGTTCTCCGCCTTCTCCAACTGGCTCGGCATGCACGGCATGCTCAAGCCGCGCGGCTGATGCCCACGCTGGGATCGGAGCGCCCCTCCGGTCCCGGCGCCTTTCTCGCCTCCCGCGGTGAACCGCGCCCGCGCTGAACGGTTGACGCTCGCCAGCCACTGACGAGCCGAACGTGATCGAACCCATCCGCGAACCTCTCGAAGCCGATACGCAGGTCCACGCCCCCCCGCCGCCCGCGGGCATGATGAAGCTGGTCGGCGCGGGCGTGGTGACCGGCGCCGCGGACGACGACCCTTCCGCTATCGGCACCTATGCGAGTGCCGGCGCGCGCTTCGGCCTGGGCTTCCTCTGGATCGCCCCGGTCCTGCTGCCGATGATGTACGTCGTCACCTATCTGTCGGCGAAGATCGGCCAGGTGTACGGCAAGGGCCTGTTCGCCTGCATCCGTGACCAGTTCCCCCGCTGGGTGCTCTACCCGATGGTGACGCTCGCCTTCCTGGGCAACATCATCGAGGCGGCGGCGGACCTGGGCGGCATCGGCGCCGCGCTCAACCTGCTCGTGCCCATCCCCGTGCCGCTCATCGTGCTGGGCGCGGCCGTCATCATCTTCGCCGTCCAGTATTTCGGCTCCTACACCCTGATCCGCCGGGTATTCCGCTGGCTGGCGCTGATCCTCTTCGCCTATGTCGCCGCCGCGATCCTGGCGCGGCCCGATCCGCTGGAGATCCTGCGCGCGACCTTCCTGCCCAGCATCACGTTCAGCGCCGAATTCATCGCGCTGGTGGTCGCCTGCATCGGCACCTCGCTCTCCGCCTATGTCTACACCTGGCAGTCGAACCAGGAGGTGGAAGAGCAGATCGCGATCGGCCGCCGCCGCCTGTGGCAGCGCAAGGGCGCGACCCGGCGCGAGATGAAGCGCACCAGCCGCGACGTGCTGGTCGGCATGATCTTCTCCAACCTGATCCTCTACTTCATCATCATGTCGACCGGCCTCACCCTGCATCCCGCCGGCCAGACCGAGATCGACAGCGCCGCCCAGGCCGCGGCCGCGCTGGAGCCGCTCGCGGGAGAGGGCGCGAAATATCTCTTCGCCGCCGGCGTCGTCGGCGTCGGCTTCCTGGCGGTGCCGATCATGACGACGGGCGCCGCCTATGACGTGGTGCAGGGCATCGGGCGCGAGGGCAGCCTCCACGACGCGCCCAGCCACAACAAGCTCTTCTACGCCATCATCGGCATCGTCACGGCCCTTGCCGTCGCGATGAACTTCCTCGGCCTCAATCCGATGAAGATGCTGGTCTGGTCGGGCATCGTCCAGGGGTTCTCCGTGCCCCCGCTCCTGCTGCTGATGATGCTGCTCACCAACAGCCGCAAAGTCGTGGGCGCCCGCACCAACGGCCGCTGGACCAACTTCCTCGGCTGGGCGACGACCCTCGTCACCTTCCTGTGCACGGTGACGCTGGTGGTGACCTGGTTCGCGTGAATCCTGGTCAGGCCGCGACGGCCTCCGGCGCCGCGCCCACGAACGGCGCCACCACCGCCAGCGCGCGCTCCACATAGGGCGCCTTCTCGCCCACCGGCGCGACATAATGGATCGCCGCCTCGGCATCGGCCAGCGAGGCGCCGCGCGCGATCATCCAGGCGGCGAGATATTGCGACGCGAGGCACCCGCCCGCAGTCGCCACGTTGCCGTGCGCCACGAACGGCGCATCGATCACCCGCACCCCTGCCTCGATCACCCAGGGCTTGGTGGTAAGGTCGGTGCACGCGGGCAGGTCGCCGACGAGCCCCAGCTTGGCCAGCAGCAACGTGCCCGAACATTGCGCCCCGATCAGCTGGCGGGCCGGGTCGAGCCGGATCTGGCCGAGCAGGTCGGCGTCCGCGGCGATCTCGCGCGTCCGGATGCCGCTGCCGATCAGCACCGCATCCGCTTCGGCCGCGAACGCCAGCGGCTTCTGGCGCTGGATGGTGACCCCGTTCATGGACGTGACCTGCTCGGTCGGGCAGGTGATGTGCGCTGCCCAGCCCCGTGCCTTCATCCGGTTCAGGATCGCGGCCGCGACGAACGAATCCAGTTCGTTGAACCCGTCGAACGTCAAAACCGCAATCTGCATGGCCGCCTCCCTGGCGATGTGTGGAAGCACCGCCTAGCCCATCCCGACCCGCGTGTCTTTCGCCGCCCGTCGCTACTGCGCCCCCTCGGGCGTCGCACCGGCCGGGAGCACCCAGTTGCGGTCCGCCGCCGCATCGATCACCAGCGTGACCTGGCGGATGATCGGCAAGCCGATGTTCGCCAGATCGCCCAGGAAGGACACGTCCGGGTTCTCCAGCGTCACCGGGCCGATCTTGATCGTTCCCCGCACCCGGCCGCCATAGACGGGGCCTTCGGTGTTGATCGACTTGAATCTGCCGACGATCTTCGCCGGCTCGAACAACGGCACCTTGTCCATCATCGAGGTGGGGAGGCTCAGCGCGGCGTTGTAGCCGGTGTCGAAATGCGCCGGCAGCGTGCTGCCATCGGGCAGGACGATCGCCGCCGTGGGGATGCCCTCCACATAGTCCGTCGGCGCTCCCGCCGAAGCCGGCGTACTGGTACGCGGCACCAGAAGCGCGCGATCGTTGGCGAGGTCCAGGTACAACAGGCTCCGGGTGAACATTTCGGACGAGAGGATCCCCATCGCGTCGTTGCGATCATAGGCGAATGCTGCCGCCTCGATCGCCCCCACCTTCAGCCCGCCGACCGTGGCATTCGGGATCGAGACCTCGGGTAGCAGCTCCGTCTTGCCCGTGGTCCCGTCGAGCGCCTGGACCTGGCCGATCTTCTTCATCCGAAGACGCTTGGCCAGATTGTGCTCGATCGTGGCGCCGTCCGAACCCGTATCGAAGACCATCGGGATCAGGTCCCCGTCGGCGACCCGCATCATGACGAGCACGCGGTCCGGCGACTGATAGAGGGTGATCTCGCCCGTCTCCGGCAGATCCGGCGTGGCGGCATCCTCACGAGCCCAGGCATCGGCCGGGGCCATGAGCAAGGACATCGCGGACAGCAGGACCCGTCCCAACGCATTTGACGCTCGCAACATGGCATCCCCTCCGTGCGGCCCCATCGCTCCGATGCGGAGCGTGTATCGAGCCGCACCATTGACTACAAATGTAGTTGATTTGTCAAGCTGCCCCTGCACCTCCCCTTTGAAGGCAAACCGCCGATCCAGATCGAGCCGACAAGCTTTCCTAATTCGAACCCATATGGTTCACCATCCTGCTTGCACAGGAGGATGTGATGACCATCGAAACGTTGATCGACGAAGTGATCGCGCGCGAGGGCGGGTTCGTGGACCACCCGGCCGATCGCGGCGGGCCGACCCGCTGGGGGCTGACGGAGGCGGTGGCGCGCCGCAACGGCTATGATGGGCCGATGCGTACGCTGCCACGCAGCGTCGCCGCCGACCTCTACCGCCGCCTCTATTGGGAGCGCCCGCGCTTCGCCGACGTCGCCGCCCGCGCGCCCGACCTCGCCGCCGAGCTCTTCGACACCGGCATCAACATGGGACCGAAAGTGGCGGCAGGCTTCCTCCAGCGCGCGCTGAACGCGCTCAACCGCGGTGCGACCGACTATGCCGACCTGCGCGTGGACGGCGCGACCGGCCCGGCGACACTGGCCGCCCTCGACGCCTTTCTCGCCAGCCGCGGGACGCTCGGCGAAGCGGTGCTGGTGAAGGCCTGCGACGCGCTCCAGGGCGCCCGCTACCTCGACCTCGCCGAGCAGCGCCCGGCCAACGAGGCGTTCCTCTACGGCTGGCTCGCCAACCGGCTCGGCTGATCGCCCCCTTCGACTTTCATCGTCCGACACCGAAAGGACAGGCACATGAGCATCATCGACGGCGTGATCGGCCCGATCGCAGGGCTGCTCGACCGCATCATTCCCGACGCCAAGGCCCGCGACGCGGCCAAGCTCGAACTGCTGAAGCTGGAGAACCTGCGCGAACTGGAGGCGACCCGCATCCAGCTCTCCGCCATCGTCGCGGAGGCGCAGTCCGACGATCCCTGGACCAGCCGCGCCCGGCCCAGCTTCCTCTACGTCATGTACGCGCTGCTGCTGTGGTCGATCCCGATGGGCATCCTCTCGGCCTTCCGCCCCGACCTCGCCGAAGCGGTCGCCCGCGGCATGACCGCCTATCTGCGCGGCATTCCGGAAGAGCTCTACGCCCTCTTCGGCACCGGCTACCTGGGCTACACCGCCGCGCGCGCCTGGGGAAAAGCCAAGGGGGTGGAACGCTGACCCCGCCCAATCCGACTCCCCGTACCCCGGCGAAGGCCGGGGTACCCGGGTGGAAGCGTCTTCCCTTCTTCGTACCCCGGCGAAGGCCGGGGCCCAGGGTACCACGCGCCACCGCTGCGGCTCTTTCGCCTCTGCCCGCCCAACCCGCAACAACCGTTCTTGGCCTAACCTTAGCCTAACCTTCCGCACCGCAGCACGACCAAAGCGCCCCCGAAACGATCTCCACCCGGCCCGATTGCAACCCCGCACCCCACCCCCCACATGCCGCCCATGAGCAAAGACATGGTGTGGCACGGCACCACAATCCTCTCCGTGCGCAAGAACGGCCGCGTCGTCATCGCAGGCGATGGCCAGGTATCCCAGGGCCCGACGGTGATGAAGCCCAACGCCCGCAAGGTGCGCCCGCTGGGCGACGGCAGCGTGATCGCAGGCTTTGCCGGTGCAACCGCCGACGCCTTCACCCTGTTCGAGCGGCTGGAAGCCAAGCTCGAGCGGCACCAGGGCCAGCTGCTGCGCGCCGCGGTCGAACTCGCCAAGGACTGGCGCACGGACAAGTTCCTGCGCAACCTGGAGGCGATGCTGATCGTCGCCGACAAGGAAGTGACGCTGGTGGTGACGGGCAACGGCGACGTGCTGGAGCCGGAAGGCGGCATCGCCGCGATCGGCTCGGGCGGCAACTTCGCCCTCGCCGCCGCGCGTGCGCTGGACGAGTATGAGCAGGATGCCGAGACGGTCTGCCGCAAGGCGATGAAGATCGCCGGCGAGCTGTGCGTCTACACCAACGACCGGCTGACCGTCGAAAGCCTGCCGACGGCATAACCCACCTCCCCTCCCTGCAAGGGAGGGGCCGGGGGTGGGTACGAGCCAAAGGCGAGCCCCGCCCTCACCGACACCGCACCGGCAGAGGCTTCGCGTCCTGCCCGGCGCACCAACCCACCCCCTCCCTTCAAGGAGGGGAAACGAAGCGAACCCATGAACGACAATCTCACCCCCAAGGCGATCGTCGCCGCGCTCGACGCGCACATCATCGGGCAAAAGGATGCCAAGCGCGCCGTCGCCGTCGCGATGCGCAATCGCTGGCGCCGCCAGCAGCTCGCGCCCGAGCTGCGCGACGAGGTTTCCCCGAAGAACATCCTGATGATCGGCCCGACCGGCTGCGGCAAGACCGAGATCAGCCGACGCCTGGCCAAGCTCGCTGACGCGCCCTTCGTGAAGGTCGAGGCAACCAAGTTCACCGAGGTCGGCTATGTCGGCCGCGACGTCGAGCAGATCGCCCGCGACCTCGTCGAGGAAGCGATCCGGCTCGAAAAGGAACGCCGCCGCCTGGCCGTGAAGGACAAGGCGGAGGAAGCCGCCATGTCGCGCCTGCTCGATGCCCTCACCGGCAAGGGCGCCAGCGAGGCGACGCGCGAGGCATTCCGCCAGCGCATGGCGGACGGCCATCTCAACGACAAGGAGATCGAGATCGAGCTGGAGGCCCAGCCCTCCATGCCGTTCGAGATCCCCGGCGGCGCGCCGCAGATGATCAACCTGTCCGAGATGATGGGCAAGGCATTCGGCGGCGGCCAGATGAAGCGCCGCAAGCTGACCGTACCGGCCGCCTGGGAAAAGCTCGTCGAGGAAGAGGCCGACAAGCGCCTCGACCAGGACGAGGTCAGCCGCACGGCGCTGGCGGATGCGGAAGCCAACGGCATCGTCTTCCTGGACGAGATCGACAAGATCGCGGTCTCGGACGTGCGCGGCGGCTCGGTCAGCCGTGAGGGCGTGCAGCGCGACCTCCTGCCGCTGATCGAGGGCACCACGGTCGCCACCAAGTACGGGCCGATGAAGACCGACCACATCCTCTTCATCGCCTCGGGCGCCTTCCATGTCGCCAAGCCCAGCGACCTGCTGCCCGAACTCCAGGGCCGCCTGCCGATCCGGGTGGAGCTGAAGGGCCTGACCGAAGACGACTTCGTCGCGATCCTCTCGGACACGACGGCATCGCTGCCGCAGCAGTACAAGGCGCTGATCGAGACCGAGGGCGTGACCGTCGACTTCACCCCCGACGCCATCCGCGCGATCGCCCGCATCGCGGCGGAAGTGAACGGCGAGGTCGAGAACATCGGCGCCCGCCGCCTGCAGACGGTCATGGAAAAGCTGCTGGAGGAAGTGAGCTTCGACGCCGAGGATCGCCGCGGCGAGACGCTGGTGGTCGACGCCGCCTATGTCGACAAGCAGCTCGCCGGCGTCGCCCGCAACACTGACCTCAGCCGCTACGTGCTGTAAGCGGGGCGCCGGTCCGCCTCCCCGGCGGACCGGCGCTCAGCGGTCCTTCTTATACTCGACGAACGGGCCGAAGCGGCAAGAGGCGGAGGGGATGCCGCCCCCGCCGCGCTGCACCAGCCGGAAGCGGTCGTTGCGGCAGATGCGCGAGCCATAGAGCTCCGCCACCACGACCTGGTCGCCGCGGAAGCCCGGGCAGTTGGGCGCCACCACGTTGCGGTACAGCGTGCCCCGGCTGGGGCGGTAGAGCAGCGAGTCGCCGACCAGCTGCGGTCCTCCCGCAAAGGTCGGGTCGATGCAGTCGAGCGTGCGTCCAGGCGTATAGCCTTCCAGCGCCTCGGCCAGTTCCCTGTCGCTCGCCGCCTGGCGCTTCGCCTCGTCCGCGGCGGTGGCGCAGCCTCCCAGCAGCGCGGTCGCTGCCAGCATCAACGTCCAACGGGTCATGCCCTGTCTCCTCTCCGCCCTGCCGCGAGTCTCCGGCGCGCTATCCGCGGAAGCTGTCCTTGGCCTGCCGGCGCTCGGCAAGCTCCTCGGGCGAGGACGCACGCAGGAAGGGATTGGTTGCACGCTCCAGGCCGATGGTGGTCGGCACCGTCGGCGCGCCCGCCGCACGCAATCGGTCGACCTCGACCATCCGCTCCGCAATCGCGGCGTTGCCCGGCTCGGCCGCCAGCGCATAGCGGCCGTTCGACTGGGTATATTCGTGCCCGCAGAACACCTGCGTGGCGTCCGGCAGCGCCTCGAACCGGCGCATGGCGGCATACATCTGCGCCGCCGTCCCCTCGAACAGCCGCCCCGCGCCCATCGCGAACAGCATGTCGCCGCTGAACAGCAGCGCATCGTCGGCAAAGTGGAAGGCGATGTGCCCCGCGGTATGCGCCGGCACCTCCAGCACGGTCGCGACATGGTCGCCGATCCGCAGCGTGTCGCCCTCGCGAAGCCCATGGTCGAGTGTCGGGATCTTCCCCGCCTCCGCCGCTGGGGCGAACACCGGCGCGCCGGTCGCCTCCTTCAGCCCGGCGTTCCCGCCGGTATGGTCACCATGCCAGTGGGTGTTCCAGATGGCCGTGAGCGTCCACCCACGCTCGGCGAGCGCTTCCAGCACCGGCGGCGCCTCCGCCGGGTCGACCACCACCGTCTCGCCCGAAGCGGGATCGTGGAGCAGCCAGACATAATTGTCCGACAGCGCCGGCAGCCGGACGACCTCGATCGGAGACGCCGCGGCCATTACCAGCGGCCCGTGTTCGGCATCGACGCCCAGGGCTCCGCCGGCGGCAGCGGGTCGCCCGCCTGCAGCAGCTCGATCGAGATGTTGTCGGGGGTGCGGATAAAGGCCATGTTGCCGTCCCGCGGCGGGCGGTTGATCGTCACGCCCGAGTCCATCAGCCGCTGGCACGTCTCGTAGATGTTCTCCACGCGATAGGCGAGGTGGCCGAAGTTGCGGCCCTCGCCATATTCCTCGGGATCCCAGTTGTAGGTCAGCTCCACCTCGGCCTCGGCGCGCTTGCCCGGGCCGTTGCTGTCCTCGTCGGCGGCGAGGAAGATCAGCGTGAAGCGGCCCTGCTCATTCTCGATGCGGCGGGTTTCCGTGAGCCCCAGCACGTTGAAGAAGCGGATCGTCGCATCCGGGTCGGTCACGCGGATCATGGTGTGCAGATACTTCATTGGCAGGAGCTTCCCGTTCGTCATCAGCAGTTGTGTATCGTGCCGCCGGCACGATAGGCTTCGGCTATATGGGGGAGGAACCCGCAATGGAAACCGGCAGGACCCAGGATCGCGGCACGGCGCTGCTCGTCGCAGCGGCAATCCTGGCACTGGGCATGATCCTGGGCGGCTATCTGCTCGGCAACGGGCTGGTGCGCGCACACCATGCCGACCGATCGGTGACGGTCCGCGGCCTCGCCGAACGCAACGTCACCGCCGACCTGGCGGTGTGGACGCTCAACTATTCCAAGCAGGGCCTGGACCTTGCCGAGGTGCAGGCGGACATCGACCGCGACACCCAGAGCATCCGCCGCTTCTTCGCGAGCCTCGGATTCCCGGCCGAGGCGCTCGCCCCCGCGGGCGCCGGCGTCAGCCAATCCTACATGAACGGCGTGCAGACGGTGACGGTCAGCCAGCGGCTGCAACTGCGCACGACCGACATCGCCCGCGCCCGCCGCGCGGTCGCCCGCCAGTTCGATCTCGTCCGCCAGGGCGTCGTCCTCCAGGAAGGCTCGGGCATCAGCTACAGCTTCACCAAGCTCAACGACATCAAGCCCGCGATGGTGGCCGAGGCGACCCGCGACGCCCGCGCCGCCGCCGAGCAGTTCGCCAAGGACAGCGATACCGGCGTCGGCGGCATCAAGAGCGCGACCCAGGGCTATTTCTCGGTCGAGGCCCGCGACGGCGAGCAGGCCGGCTATGGCGTCGCCGACACGCCCTTCAAGAAGGTGCGCGTGGTGACGACAGTCGACTTCTACCTCGACTGAGCGCCGCCGCCCAGAGCCGCCAGGGCATCGGCCGCCGCCTGGGCTGGGCCGGTGCCGGGCGCGACCCGCACCGCTGCCTCCCAGGCGTTGCGCGCCGCTGTCTCATTGCCCTCCACCGCCGCGATGTTGCCCGCCTCCAGCTGGACCGAGGCATCGTCCGGGGAGAGCGCCAGCGCCCGGCCGATGTCCTTGCGCGCGCGCAGCAGGTCGCCGGTGCGCCGCGCCAGCGTCGCCGACAGCAGCCAGGCGAGCGGATCGTCGCCGGCGAGCGCCAGCGCGCGGTCGAGGTCGGCCCGCGCCTCGCCCTGCCGGCCGGCCGCGACCAGCGTGCGTGCGCGGTCGAGATGCGCCTCCCCCAGGTCGAGGCCGGTGAGCGTGCCGCCGATCAGCGCGGCGTCGAGCGCCGTCTGCGCCTTGGCCGGGTCGCCCGCCGCCAGCCAGGCATTGCCCGCCTGCGCCCAGAAGCTGCCCGAGCGCGGGTCCCTGGCGACATCCGCCGCACGCGCCGCGCCCTCGAAGGCGGCCGCCGCCGCGTCCCAGCGCTGCTGGGTGGTATGGGCGATCCCCAGGCATTGCTGCGCCAGGAAGCCGCCGCCCGCCTGCTGCCACGCCGTGGCGCCGCGCACGGCCGCGGCGGGATCGCGCCGCGCCTGATCGATGCACTCGGCATAGCGATCGCCGCGCCGGCGCGTCGGCGGGCCCGCGGCCGGAGCGGGTGCGGTCTGGGCGAGGAGCAGCAGCGGGAGGAGCATCAGGCGGGGGTCACATCTTCAATCGCGCGCAGGATCAGGGCGATGTCCTGCGGGCGGGACAGGCGGTGGTCGCCATCCTTGACGAGCAGCGTCTGCACGTCGGCTGAACGCAACAGGCTGGCCAGGTGCACGGTGCGTTCGAACGGCACGTCCTTGTCCTGCTGCCCCTGGATCAGCCGCACCGGCACGTCGACGGGCACGATGCCGTGCATCAGCCGGTTGGCCTCCCCCGAGCTCCAGAAGGCGCGGGTGGTGACGGTCGGCTGGTCCGAATAGGGCGACGGCTTCTCCAGCCGCCCTTGCGTCAGCATCGTCATCTTCTCCTCCGGGGTGAAGCCCCAGTCGGTGAAGTCGGGTGCGGGCGCGATGCCGACCAGCCCGACGACTCGCTCCGCCCGGTCGCGCGCGGCAAGCAGCATGATCCACCCGCCCATCGACGATCCGACCAGCACCACCGGGCCTTCCACCGCATGGTCGATGATGGCGAGCGCATCGTCGCGCCACAACGCCAGCGTCTGCTCCTCGAAGCTGCCGGGGCTTTGCCCGCAGCCGCCATAGTCGAAGCGGACGAACGCCCGCCCCTCCGCCTTCGCCCAGGCCTCGATCGCCAGCGCCTTGCTGCCGGTCATGTCGGACCCATAGCCCGGCAGGAACACGATCGTGGGCCCCGTGCCGGCCGTGTGGTGAAAGGCGAGCGGACGCTCACCGGCAGGAGCAGCTTCAGTCATGGTGCACCGCGGAAGTTGAGGAAGTTGAGGCTCGGAATAGGATTCTGGCGGCCGCGCCCGGCGCCGCAGGAGCGGCGGCGGGAGAACGGCGGAAGATGCGCGAGAATGCCATCCCCACCTCATGCCACGGCGGCAGGGTCGTAGGACAGCCCTTGCGGGAGGCGATTGCGAGCGTACGGAGATACGCGGGAAGATCGCGAGCACTGCCCAACCGCTTCCTTTCAGACGTGGTCGAGGGGCTTAGCCCAAGGCGTTCATGCAGCCTTCCCGGTCGGAAGCCAGGTTGACGGCGGGACCTGGATGGCGGCTGGCGCCGATGCCGCCCTTTGCGCAGATCGACGCGGCTTGCCCTTCCGAAAAGCCGCGGGAGGCGCGTTCCTCCATGTCTAGAGCCAGATGAAATCAGGTTAGACCCGTTTGTGCTGAGTAGGGGCTGAGCTTGTCGAAGCCCCGTATCGAAGCATGGGTGGCGGTCCTTCGATACGCCGTTTCGACTTCGCTCAACGGCTACTCAGGACGAACGGGCACACTCAATCTCATCATGGTTAGCAGGCCGTCCGGGGAGAAGGCGCCTCTCACCTGAGGATGACGGAAGCTGTAGGGGCTATCCCGTCCCATCCTCGTTTGCGGGAACGCTGCTTATCTGAAACGCTGACCCAATCGCCAGTGGAGCAACCGCATGAACGGCTCCGGATCGTCCAAGCGGAACGCGACACGGAGTACCGGCGCCCGCTTCCTCAGAAGCGAGCGACGGTGCAGCGGACGGTTCAACCGCAGCATGATGTTCGGCCAGGCGAGCAGCGCCGCGTTGAGGGTGGCTGGGTCGCGCACCTCCTCCCCGGTAAAGCTCCCTTCGACGGCAGTGATCGCGTCAAGTGGAACGAGTTGGTCGATCAAGAAACCAGCCCGCACGCGCACGCTGTCGGGGGTCAGCAACACCGGCCTGAACCGGAACGACTTGATGAGGCCGACCAGATACACGAACCCCACGTCGCTTAGAACGAACAGGACAATCGCGGCGGTCCGGCTCCAATGCCCGAGTAGCAGATGATAAACCGCGATCTCGATCGCCGACAGGATCAGCAGTGTGGCGCACATCGGCGTCAGATGTTTGTGATAGGCGAAGGCGCGGGCATTCGCCGGCACATCGGCCGGGCCACGCCAGCAGAACAAGGCCATGTGAACTACCGTCAGCTCCGCCACGGCCAACCGGACCCATGCGGGAGGAAGAAACTCCGATGCGGCAGCTACCCACCGCGCCGTGCGATCCACGCCGGTGCCGTTCACTGCCCGGCTCGCCCTCGCCGTGGCCCAAGCGACATGGCCCAGAACGACGGCCACCATCATCAGCGCGAGGATCGGCGTTTCCAGGAGTACGCCCCGCAGCACCGGAGGCGAACCTAGCCAGACAGTGAAGCTCGCTCCGGCCAGGGCACCCAGAACGGCGCTCCGATCCGGCTTACCCGAGGATTGGGCGACCAGCGCAAGCATCAGCGTGTCCGCGACAACCCAAAGGAACAGGAGCAGCGCCGCCAAAGGATGGGCGGCTGCCGGCGGCGTTCGTACCGCCATCCCCGCCAGAGCGACGACGATGATGGGTGCAATCGTCGCTGCGATCTGCCGGCGATCAACCCCGGTGTCGGCCTGGGCTAACATGCAACCCCCGTTCGCCCGCACGCACGACCCGATGGTGGTCAGGCGCAGCGTCAGCCCTGCTCATAGCGCCACTTCCTACGCGATGACCAGCATCGCTATCCCTCGAGACATCCGTGAGGGTGCGTTGTGAAAAGCGCCGGCTTTGCTCGTTCTCCATCACCTTCGGAACGGCAGCATCGCCACTTGCCGCGCGCGAGCAGCCATCGAGTTCCGGGACCGCAATGCGACCCTGGTCTCAGTCCGCCGTTTCCAGCGCAGGGTTCACGAAGATCTGCTCGATCGAAAGCTCGAACAGGTCGGCGATGCGGAAGGCGAGCGGGAGCGAGGGGTCGTAGCGGCCGGTCTCGATCGCGTTGACGCTCTGGCGGGAAACCTCCAGCCGCTCGGCCAGGTCGCCCTGGCTCCAGCCGCGCTCGGCGCGCAGCACGCGCAGGCGGTTCTTCATGCAGGCTGGCCCGCAAACCGGTCGCGCAGGCCGAGAAAGGCCTGCGCCGCGAACCAGCCCATCGCCCACACCGGGAAGATCCACAGCCGCGGCATCGGATCAATCGCACCGCTGCCCGACAGGAAGTTATAGACCGTGCCGACGGCCAGCAGCACCCCGGTGCCGAACAACATGCAGGTCACCAGACGCTGGCGCAGATACTCGTCGCGTTCCTCGACCAGGTAGCGGCCGATGATCGCGACCACGGCGATGATCGGCAGCGCCGGAACGACGGACAGCGCGATCAGAACGCCGCCCTGCAAATGATAGTGGTTGTCGATGCTGTTCGCGCCGAACAGCGCGACAACATAGGCGGCGAACGCCCAGAGCATCCGGCGGTTGTAGCGCTTCATGGCTGGCGTGGACGCATTCATGGCAAGGCTCCCTTCCTGTTTGTAAAGGAAGCATGACAGGGGCCTCGGCGCCTGTCAATGGAGCTTGTCATTCCGACAAGGTAGCTTTTCAGCTCCTGCCCAGCCAAGCCACCATGTCCGCGGCCAGCAGGCTGAGCGTGTCGTCGCGCGCGCCCATGATGATGATGCGGTCACCGGGCCTGGCCTCCGCCACCAGGTGCGCGGCGGCGGCCACGCGGTCCGGGATATGGCGGGCGTCGATGCCGGCCACGGCCAGGTCGGCGATGATGTCGGCGCTGGTCACCTCCCGCGCGACGGTGCCGCCCTGATAGACCGGGTCGGGCAGCACCAGCCGGTCGCCAGGCGCGAGCTTGCTGAGAAACATCGCCACCAGTTCGCGCCGCATCACCTTCAACGGGCCATAGCCGTGCGGCTGGAACAGCAGCAGCAGCCGGCCGGGAAAGTCGTGCAGCGTGTCGAGGGTGGCGCCGATCTTGTCCGGGTTGTGGCCGAAGTCGTCGAGCACCGCGACGCCGTTCGCCTCCCCCACCAGCTCGAACCGGCGCTTGAGGCCGGCGAAGCCCTCGATCGCGGCGGCGGCTTCGTCGCGGTCGACACCGGCCGCCACCGCCGCCCCGATCGCGGCGAGCGCGTTGGCGACATTGTGGCGGCCGGGGACGCCAAGCCGCACGCGGCGACGGGTGCCGCCCGCGACGAGGTCGAAGGCGATGCCGAAGGGCTCGGGCGCCAGCGCCTCGGCCGACAGATCAGCCGGGGCCTCGACCGCGAAGCTCAGCAGCTTGGGCGAGGGGATCGCGGCGGCGAGCGCGGCCGACTCCGCATCGCCGACGTTCACGACCGCCCTCTGCGCGCGGTCGGCAAAGCCGCCGAACAGGCTGCGCAGTTCCTCCAGCGTCTTGTGGTCGAGGCTGACGTTGTTGAGCACCGCCACGCGCGGGCGGTAGAAGGCGATCGAGCCGTCGCTCTCGTCCACTTCGCTCACGAAGGCGTCGCCCTCGCCGACCAGCGCGCTGGCGAAGGGCGCGTCGGGGCGCACGAAATTCTTCATCACCGCGCCGTTCATCACCGTGGGGTCACGGCCGGTGGCGTGGAGAATCCAGGCGATCATGCCGGTGACGGTCGACTTGCCGCTGGTACCGGCGACGCCGATCCCCAGGGGGCTGGCGTTGAACAGCTCGGCCAGCAGCTGCGGGCGGGTCATGCGCGGGGCGCCCACCCGGTCGGCCGCCACCATGTCGGCGACCGTCGCCTCGACGGCGGCGGAGGCGACCACGGCCTGCTCGGCCGAGGTGATGCCGCTGCCGTCCTGCGGGAACAGCGCGATCCCCTGCCGACGCAGCGCCGCGAACTTGGGGCCGAGCGCCGGATTGTCGAGCGCCCGGTCGGAGCCTGCGACCGTGGCGCCGCGCCGCGCGAGGATGGTCGCGAGCGGGAGCATGCCGCTGCCGCCGATGCCGACGAGGAAGAAGGATTTGCCGTGTTCCATTTCCCCGCGCTATCGGCGGGGCGGCCGGGGGGCAAGCCGCTGGCGCGTCGCCGGCGGGCAGGCCGGCCTATGCGAAAGGCAGTTCATGCGCATCGGTATCGTCGCCCCCGCCCGTGCGATTACGCCGGAGGCGGCTGCGCGGGTGCAGGCATTTGCGGCGATCACCTTCCCGCAGGTCGACGTGGTGGTGCATCCGCAATGCTTCCTGGAGGCCGGGCATTTCGCCGGCACCGATGCGGAGCGGGGGGCGGCGTTCCTGGAATTCGCCAACGACCCCGGCTTCGACGCGATCTGGTTCGCGCGCGGCGGCTATGGATCGAACCGCATCCTGGGCACGGTGCTGCCGCAGCTCAATCGGGCGGCGGCTGCCAAGACCTACCTCGGCTATTCCGACATGGGGTTCCTGCTGGGCGCGCTCTATGCGCGGCGGATCGGCCGGCAGGTGCACGGGCCGATGCCGATCGACGTGGGCCGCTCCGATGGCGGCGCCTCGGTCGGGCGCGCGCTCGCGTGGCTGGTGAACCGCGACGCCCATGTGCTGGAGCCGAACCTGGACGGGCGCCCGGCGGCGGCGTTCAACCTCGCCATCCTGGAGGCGCTGGTGGGCACGCCCTGGCTGCCCGACCTCACCGACCATGTCCTCTATGTCGAGGAGGTGTCGGAGGCGATCTACCGCATCGACCGGATGATGTTCACCGTGGGCAACGCCACCCAGCTGCACGGGCTCGCCGGCATCCGGCTGGGCCAGGTCACCGACGTGCCGGAGAACGGCGAGTTCGGCGAGACGCTGGAAGCGATCATGACCCGCTGGGCGGGCGTGCTGGGCGTGCCCTATCTGGGGCGGGCAGAGATCGGCCATGCGGCCGGCAACATGGTGGTGCCGTTCGGGGCGGGTTGAGGGCCCTACTTCGCCGGGATGACGGATGATTGGAGTCGTGCGGGTTCAGGGGGGACGGGAGAAAGAAGAAGGACGAGGTGCGCTCGGCACCCCGCCCTTCCCGGATCACGCCGCCTGCTTGAGCGACTCCATGTCGATCACGAAGCGGTACTTCACGTCGCTCTTCACCA
Source organism: Sphingomonas sp. ACRSK (assembly GCF_022346685.1). Classification (NCBI taxonomy): domain Bacteria; kingdom Pseudomonadati; phylum Pseudomonadota; class Alphaproteobacteria; order Sphingomonadales; family Sphingomonadaceae; genus Sphingomonas; species Sphingomonas sp. ACRSK. The sequence goes on from NZ_JAKRNR010000012.1 coordinate 88,431, forward strand.
TCCGCTCATAGGCGGTGTTGATGTCCTGGATGTCGATCATCTCGATGTCGGCGGTCAGGCCATGCTCGGCGCAGAAGTCGAGCATCTCCTGCGTCTCGGCGATGCCGCCGATCAGCGAGCCGGCAAGCGAACGGCGGCGGAACACCAGGTTGCCGACCGACGGCGAGGGATGCGGCTCCTCCGGCACGCCCACCAGCGTCATGGTGCCGTCGCGCTTCAGCAGCGTCAGGAACTGGTCGAGGTTGTGGCTCGCCGCGACGGTGTTCAGGATGAAGTCGAAGCTGCCGGCGTGCTCGGCCATGGCGTCGGCGTCCTTGGACACGATCAGGTCCCGGGCGCCCAGGCGCTTGGCATCCTCACGCTTGTTGGGCGAGGTGCTGAACACATAGACGTCGGCGCCCATCGCCGCGGCGATCTTGACGCCCATGTGGCCGAGGCCACCCAGGCCGACGATGCCGACCTTCTGGCCGGGGCCGACCTTCCAGTGCTTGAGCGGCGAATAGGTGGTGATGCCGGCGCACAGCAGCGGGGCGACCGCTGCCAGGTCGCCGGCCTCGTGGCCGACCCTCAGCACGAAGCCCTCGTCGACGACGATATGGTCCGAATAGCCGCCGAAGGTGTGCCCACCCAGCACGGGATCGGGGCCGTTGTAGGTGCCGACGAAGCCGGTCGTCTCGCAATATTGCTCCTCGCCCTCGCGGCAGGAGTGGCACTCGCCGCAGCTGTCGACCATGCAGCCGACGCCGGCGATGTCGCCGACCTGGAATTTGGTGACGTCGCTGCCCACGGCGGTCACGCGGCCGACGATCTCATGACCCGGAACGCACGGGTAGAGCGTGCCTTCCCACTCGCCGCGCGCGGTGTGGAGGTCGGAGTGGCAGACGCCGCAGAACAGGATGTCGATGGCCACGTCGCGCGGACCGGGATCGCGGCGCTCGAAGCTGAACGGGGCCAGCGGGGACTCGGGGCTCTGCGCCGCGAAGGCATTGGCGTTGCTGGGCATGGAGGTTCCTTGCAGTTCGAGAAATTCGGGTGCGGGAGGGCCGCACCGCGCCCATATGGGACGCGCGCGGCCGTGTTCCACCCGCATAGGTGACCAACGCGCGCGACTTGTCTAAAGGACCCCTGCCACGACATTGACCGTGGTTCCTCCAATCAGCCGAGAAGTGATCCCCATGTCCGCATTGTTCCGCATCACGCTGCCCGACGGTTCCGTCCGCGAGGTAGCGCCGGGGACTACCCCCGCGGACGTGGCACAAGCGATCGGGCCGGGGCTGCGCAAGGCGGCGATCGCCGCGCGCGTCGACGGCGAGTTGCGCGACCTGCAGCGCCCGTTCGAAGGCGACGCTAACCTAGCGCTGCTGACGAGCAAGGACGAGGCCGACGCGCTGGAGCTCGCGCGCCACGACTATGCGCACGTGCTGGCCGAAGCGGTGCAGAACCTGTTCCCGGGCACGCAGATCACCTTCGGCCCCGCGACCGACGACGGCTTCTACTACGACTTCGCGCCCAAGGATCGGCCCTTCACCGAGGAGGACCTGCCCGCGATCGAGGAGGAGATGCGCCGCGTCATCGCCCAGAACGAGCCGCTGATCCGCGAGGTGTGGACCCGCGAGGCGCTGATCGCGCGCTGGCGCGAGAAGGGCGAGACGTTCAAGGCGGAATGGGCCGCCGAGCTTCCCGATGGCGAGGAGCTGACCGTCTATCGCGCCGGCAAGGCCGAGGACGCCTGGCTCGACATGTGCCGCGGCCCGCACCTGGAATCGACCGGCAAGCTCGATCCGCAGGCGTTCAAGCTGACGCGGGTCTCGGGCGCCTATTGGCGCGGCGACCAGAAGAACGCGATGCTGAGCCGCATCTACGGCACCGGCTGGCTCAACAAGAAGCAGCTCGACCAGCACCTCACCCGGCTGGAGGAAGCGGCCAAGCGCGACCACCGCAAGATCGGCGCGGAGATGGACCTGTTCCACCTCCAGTCGGAAGCGCAGGGCTCGGTGTTCTGGCACCCCAAGGGCTACATCATGTGGCGGCAGCTGGAGGCGTACATGCGCCGCCGGCTGGATGCGGCCGGCTATGACGAGGTCAAGACGCCGCAGCTGATGGACGCGCGCCAGTGGGAGCAGTCCGGCCACTGGGGCAAGTATCGCGAAAACATGTTCGTCGTCCCCGACGAGGTACCCAACACCGAGGACGAGGGCGCGGTGATCTCCGGCGACGCCGATCTGATGGCGTTGAAGCCCATGAACTGCCCGGCGCACGTCCTGATCTTCCGCCAGGGGATCAAGTCCTACCGCGACCTGCCCATCCGCATGGCCGAGTTCGGCTGCTGCCACCGCAACGAGCCGCACGGCGCGCTGCACGGCATCATGCGCGTGCGCCAGTTCACCCAGGACGACGCGCACATCTTCGTGCGCGAGGACCAGCTGGTCGACGAGGTCCGCAAGTTCTGCGAGCTGCTCGACAGCGTCTACCGCGACCTGGGCTTCGAGGATTACGCCGTCAAGCTGGCGCTGCGCCCGGAGAAGCGCTTCGGCAGCGACGCGATGTGGGACCTGGCCGAGGACGAGCTGCGCCGCGCGGTGCTCGAGTCGGGCCTGTCGGACCAGATCAAGGCGAACTTCGAGGAGCTGGAGGGTGAAGGTGCCTTCTACGCGCCCAAGCTGGAGTTCCACCTGACCGACGCGATCGGCCGCACCTGGCAGGTCGGCACCATCCAGTCGGACCGCGTACTGCCGGAGCGACTCGACGCGAGCTATGTCGGCGAGGACGGCAATCGCCATCGCCCCGTCATGCTCCATCGCGCGATCCTGGGCACGTTCGAGCGCTTCCTGGGCATCCTGATCGAGCATCACGCCGGCCGCTTCCCGCTGTGGCTGGCGCCGGTGCAGGCGGTGGTCGCGACCATCGTGTCGGACGCCGACGACTATGCGCAGCAGGTCGTCGAGAAGCTCAAGGCCGCCGGCCTGCGAGTCGAGACCGACCTTCGCAACGAGAAGATCAACTACAAGGTGCGCGAGCATTCGCTGGCCAAGGTCCCCAACCTGCTGGTGGTGGGCAAGCGCGAGGCCGAGGAAGGCACCGTCGCGCTGCGCCGCCTGGGCAGCCAGGGGCAGCAGATGCTGACGCTGGACGAGGCGGTGGCGATGCTGACGGCTGAGGCGGTCGCCCCCGATCTGCGCCGCAACTGACCGCGACGCCGCGCCCAACGGCGCTGCCAGGGTTCTTTCGCGCGGGATTCGGCTCCTTTTGGAGCGAGTTCCGCGCGACTGAACTTTTCATGGGCGCCTGCGTCCACTACATAGAGACTCGAAACAACCTCAAGGAGCTACACCTATCCGTCCGCCCATGATGCGCCGTCCCATGGCGCCCCCGCCGATGAACGGCCCGCGTTTCAACGAATTCATCCAGTCGCCCAAGGTCCGCGTGATCGACCAGGACGGCGAGAATCTGGGTGTGATGTACACGCGGGAGGCGATCGAGCAGGCCGCGGAGGTCGGGCTCGACCTGGTCGAGGTGTCGCCCAACGCGGACCCGCCCGTCGCCAAGTTCCTGGACGTCGGCAAGTTCAAGTACGAGGCGCAGAAGAAGGCGAACATCGCCCGCAAGACCCAGAAGACGCAGGAGATCAAGGAGATCAAAATGCGTCCGAACATCGACGATCATGACTATGATACGAAGATGAAGAAGATCCACGACTTCCTGGGCGAAGGCGACAAGGTCAAGGTCACGCTGCGCTTCCGCGGCCGCGAGCTCTCGCACGGCCAGCTCGGCATGCAGCTGCTCCAGCGCGTGCAGCAGGACGTGATCGAGATCGGCAAGGTCGAAGCCTATCCGCGCATGGAAGGCCGCCAGATGCTGATGGTGCTCGCACCGAAGTAAGCGGCGCGTCTGCGAAGAGCGACAAGCGGGCGGCGATTTCGTCGCCCGCTTTCGTTTGTGGTGGCGCGTACGGGTACCTCCTCCAACATCCCGGCGAAGGTATAGCCTGCACCCGATTACCCGTGCTCCTGCGCAGGCAGGAGCCCAGAGCCCCAGGCGCGCAGGTCGAAGGAGTACCGCACCAGCGTCATGGAACCGTCATTCCCGCAGCGCATCCACGCGTGAGGGGGGACGGAGATGGTGCGCTTTTTCACAACTGTTGCCGCATGTGTGGTTGTCGCATGCGCCGGGCCGGTCGCGGCTGAAGAGATCAAGGGCCAGGCGGTCATTGCCGGCGTCCCGAGCATCATCGCACTCGACATCGACGACGATCTCGCGACGCTTCGGCATCGACCTGCCGACAACTCCGCAGGCTGGAGCCGCTACGTCGTTCATGGACCACGTCAGGCACTGGCGCTGCTCGCGGACGAGCGACTGGCATTTCTCTGGCCCGCCCTCGAACGCATGGGCGGCGACGATATGTCGAAGCTGCGGGATCAGAGCCTCGAGAGAACGCGCCGGGGCTGGCAAGAAGGTCGGCTGACCGCTCCCAACGACGAGATGGCGAACGTTGGCCTGAGCCGCCGTGCGCGTGCCCTGGGACAATATGTCGATGCCCTGATGGACGCCGGCCAGTGGGAAGCCGCGCTCGAACTGCTCACGTCGGAGCGGAAGCGGGAACGGGGCACCAGCACTCTGGATCACCTCGAACTCCAGGCCATCATACGAGACACCGCGCAAGTCCTTGAAGGTCTGAAACAGACCGAGCGGGAGCTGGATGTATGGCGTCAGGGCATCCAGCTGCTTGGCGACAGCCCGTTCGGCTTGAACCTGCGTCTTTCGTTGGCGGCGCGGCTGGCGGAGACCGGATACTATGCGGAATCGCTCGAGTTGTCGGAAGCGGCGCGCGCCACGTTCCTCAAGACTGCTCCTGCAAATCAGGTCCCGAACGCCCTGCCGCAGTTCGACTGGATTCGCGCATGCGCCCTCAAGGGACTGGGGCGTGCCGATGAGGCCGGTGCGATCATGGCAGGAGTGGCTGACGCCGAACAGGTCGAAAGCCGTCGGATACACCTCCCGCGCATTCGAGATCACGAACAACGCGCCTATCAGTGCCTACGCGATCCGCAGGGATTGGCTGGCGTGTGGTCACGGGATCTGACGCAGGGTCCGGCGATCGGGTCCGAGACGTTCCTGCTTGCCCAAGCCTCTGCCGAGACTGACGTCCTGCACCGTCCGACGGTGGATGCCGCACACGCCATGTTCACGGCAGCGCCACCGCTCAGGATGCTTCCGGACCGCTATTCGGCAGCGCAGCGCGCGTGGCGCTAGGGCTTTCCGAAGCGGCGACCCGACAGGCAGGTTCTCCTGCCGCCGCTTCGGTCATGGCGCAGCGGCATCGGGGGAAAGCCCTTGCGTCTGCCGCGAGAGCCACGGGCGTCACGCTCCACCACCCTGGGCTCCTGCCTGCGCAGGAGCACGTCGGGGGTGCTACGCCGCCGCCTGCTCCGCCGATCCCCCCGCCGCCTCCAGCAGCCGCGCCTCCAGCGCGCGGATGCGGGCGGAGGCGGTGATGCGGTCGCCGGTCAGGTCGGTGAGGTAGAAGGTGTCCACCGCCCGCTCGCCAAAGGTCGCGACATGGGCGGAGTGGATCGTCACCTTGGACTGGAACAGCGCGTGCGCCAGGTGGTGGAGCAGCGCCGGGCGGTCGCGGGCGTTGACCTCCACCACGGTGAAGCGGTTCGACGCCTGGTTGTCGATCAGCACGTTGGGCGTGATCGAAAAGGCGCCGGCCCGCGGGTGCGGCAGCGGCTTGGCGGACAGACGCTCGGTCAGGCGGGCACGATTGGCCAGCGCGTCCGCGATGCCGGTACGCAGCCGCTCCAGCTGGCCTTCGTCGTCGAAGCGGCCCCCTTGCGGGTTCTGGACCAGGAAATTGTCGAGCGCCATGCCGGCGCGCGTCGTGTGGATGCGCGCGTCGATGATGTTGCCGCCCGCCGCATGGATGGCGCCGGCGATTCGGTAGAACAGGCCTGGATGGTCGGCCGCGTGCACCGTCACCAGCGTCGCATCGCGCTCCGGGTCGGCGACCGTATCGATCGCGAGCGGTGCGTCCCCCGCCCCGTCGATCAGCCGCGCGTTACGGACCAGCACGTCGCTCGGCTCCGCCACCCAATAGGCTTCGGGCAGCTGGCCGATGAAGCTCGCCAGCCGCTCCGCATCCCAGCCGAGCGCCTGCTGCAGCGCCTCCTGCTTGGCGGCGATGCGTTCGCCGCGCCCGCGCTGCTTGTGGCCTAGCCGCAGCACCTCCTCGGCCGAGTCGAACAGGGTGGCGAGCAGCTGGCGCTTCCACCCGTTCCAGATGCCCGGCCCCACCGCGCGGATGTCGACCACGGTCAGGATCAGCAGCATGCGCAGCCGCTGCGGGCTCTGCACCACCTCGGCGAAGTCGAGGATGGTCTTGAAGTCGGACAGGTCGCGCTTGAACGCGGTCGCGGACATCAGCAGGTGGTGGCGGACCAGCCAGGCGACGGTCTCCGTCTCGGCCGCGGTCAGGCCGAAGCGCGGGCACAGCCGCTCGGCGACCGCCGCGCCCAGGATCGAATGGTCGCCGTCGCGCCCCTTGGCGATGTCGTGCAGGAACACCGCCACATAGAGCGCACGCCGCTGAACGACGCCCGGAAACAGCGCCGACGACAGCGGATGGTCCTGGATCAGCTCGCCGCGCTCGATCTGGTTGAGCAGGCCGATCGCGCGGATGGTGTGCTCGTCCACCGTATAATGGTGGTACATGTCGAACTGCATCTGCGCAACGACACGGCCGAAGTCCGGCACCAGCCGCCCGAGCACCCCTGCCTCGCTCATCCAGCGCAGCACCTTTTCCGGGGTGCGCGGAGAGGTCAGCACGTCCAGGAACAGGGCGTTGGCACGCGGATCGCGGCGATAATCGGTGATCAGGTGCGCATCGCGCGCGGCCGCCCGCATCGCCAGCGGATGCACCTCCACCGCGTGCAGGTCCGCGAGCGCAAAGATCTCGACCAGCCGCACCGGGTCCTCGGCAAAGAAGCGGTCGTGCGGCAGCGCGAGCCGACCGCGATCGAGCACGAAGCCCTTGAGCCGGCTCGGCCGGCGGCGCAGCTGCGGCAGGCCGAAGCGGCGCCCGCGCCCGGCGAACTTCTCGTCCAAGTGCGCCAGGAACAGCCCGCTCAGGTAGCCGACGCGCTTCGCCTGCAGGAAATAGAACTGCATGAAGCGCTCGACCTTGGGCTTGCCCGGCCGGTCGGCGTAGCGCATCCGCTCCGCGATCTGGCGCTGCACGTCGAAGGTCAGCCGCTCCTCGGCACGGCCGGCGATCAGGTGCAGGTGGCAGCGCACCGCCCAGAGGAAGTTCTCGGCGCGCTGGAACTGGCGATATTCCTGCGGCGTGAACAGGCCGCGGTCCACCAGCTCGGCCGCGCGGCGGACGCCATAAGCGAACTTGCCGATCCAGAAGAGCGCGTGGAGGTCCCTGAGGCCGCCCTTGCCCTCCTTGACGTTGGGCTCGACGACGTAGCGGCTGTCACCCATCTTGAGGTGGCGCGCTTCCCGCTCAGCGAGCTTCTCGGCGACGAACTGGCGGGCGCCGTCCGCCTGCACCTCGCTCATGAAGCGGGCGGCGGCCTCGTCGTACAGCGCGGAATCGCCCCACAGGAATCGACCCTCCAGCAGGGCCGTGCGCACCGTATGGTCGGCGCGCGCCTGGCGGATCATCTCGTCCAACGAGCGGGACGAATGGCCGACCTTCAGCCCGATGTCCCACAGCGCATAGAGCACCGACTCGATCACCTGCTCGCACCAGGCCGGCTGTTTCCAGGGCGTGAGAAAGCCGATGTCGACGTCCGAGAAGGGCGCCATCTCGCCCCGGCCATAGCCGCCGACCGCGATCATGGTCATCCGCTCGGCCGCGGTCGGGTTAGGATTGGGATGGAGGCGCGTGACGATGAAATCGAGCAACAGCCGCAGGATCCCGTCCGTCAGGTAGGCGCCGGCGGCGGCGGTCTGGAGGCCCTGGGTGGGCTTTTCCAGGAAGCGGCGCGCGATTTCGGCGCGGCCGCGGTCGAGCGCGTCGCGCAGCAACAGGCTGGCCGCGCGCCGCAGCGCCGCCGTGTCCGGTGCTTCGAGCGCAGCAAGCTGCTCCGCCACCGCCCCGCGATCGATGATCGCGCGGCGGTTGGCGAGATGTTCGAAGGGCGGGAGGTTTAGCGCACTGGGCGCGCCTGGGCTCATGACCGCGTCGCCGCGTGCGCCGCCGGTCCGTCAGGCGTCCGGCTTCTTCGCGACACCCACCAGCGCCGGGCGCAGCAGCCGGTCCTTGATCATGTAGCCGGTCTGGATCTCCTGCACGATCGTGCCCGGCTCCGCATCGTTGCTGGGGATTTCCAGCATCGCCTGGTGGCGGTTGGGATCGAGCGCCTCGCCCTGGGCGACGATGCGCGAGATGCCGTGGCGCGCGAACACGCTGTCGAGCTCGCGGCCGGTCGCTTCCAGGCCGGTGATCAGGCCCTTCATCTTATCGTCCTCGCGCAGTTCGGCCGGGATCGCCGACAGCGCGCGCGACAGATTGTCGGCGACCGAGAGGATGTCGCGGGCAAAGCCCGTCGCGGCATAGGCGCGCGCATCGGCCACTTCCTTTTCGGCGCGGCGGCGCACGTTCTGGATGTCGGCCCGGGCATAGAGCAACTGCGCCTTGGTCTCGGCGAGCTCCGCCTCCAGTTCGCCTGCGCGGTCGTGCTCGGCAACCTCCGGCGCCTCCTGTGCGGTTTCCTCGCGCAGGTCTTCGGGGGTCGCGTTCGGGGTGTTCTCTTCCTGGGTCATTCTCTTCTCTCGAGCATCAGGCCAGCAGACGCGTGAGCGTTGCGGCAGTGAAGTCCACCATGGGCACGACTCGCGCGTAGTTCAACCGCACAGGGCCGATCACCCCGACGACACCGACCACCCGACCATCGAGCGCGCGCACCGGCTTGGCGATCACCGACGAGCCCGACAGCGCGAACAGCTTGTTTTCGGAACCGATGAAGATGCGCGCGGCATCGCCTTCGCTCGCCGAGGCGAGCAGGCGGGCGATCTCCTCCTTGCCCTCCAGCTCGTCGAGCAGCTGGCGCACGCGGTCGAGATCGGCGGCGGCGGACGGATCGAGCAGCCGCGCCTGGCCGCGCACGATCAGCACCGGGCGGCGATCGCCGTCCTCGCTCCACAGCGCGAGGCCGCGCGACACAAGCGTCCGCGCCGCCTCGTCGAGGGCGGCACGCTCGGCCTGGATCTCCTGCTCGATGCCGGTGCGCGCCTCGGCCAGCGTCTGGCCGCCCAGCCGCGCGGTGAGATAGTTGGACGCCTCCACCAGCGCAGAAGCGGTCATGCCGGGCGGCAGCTCGACCACCCGGTTCTCGATCGAGCCGTCCGAGCCGACCAGCACCGCGAGCGCGCGGTCGTGGCCCAGCGGCGCGAAGCTGAACTGGCGCATCACCACGTCGCGCTTGGGCACCATCACCATGCCCGCGCACGCCGACAGGCCGGAAAGCGTGGCGGTGGTGCCGGCCAGCGCCTCCTCGATCGAACCGGCGATGCTCGCCTGCGCCTCAATCGCGGCGCGCTCCTGCGCGGAGGGCTCCATCACGTGCATCATGCCGTCGACGAACAGGCGCAGCCCCTGGTCGGTCGGCATGCGCCCGGCGCTGGTGTGCGGTGCGGCGAGCAACCCCGCCTCCTCCAGATCCTGCATGACGTTACGGATCGACGCCGGCGACAGGTTCAGCCCGGACATCCGCGCGATGGTGCGCGAACCGACGGGCATGCCGGACTCCAGGTAGGATTCCACCACCTGGCGGAACACGTCGCGCGCGCGGTCGGTCAGCTCGGTGATCGGCGGGTTCATGGGTGTCATGTAGGGGCTGCCGTGCGCCTGCTCCAGAAGTGAAATGCCGGTGCCGGGTTCCGTTGGCGGGTATCGGGCCCCTCCCCACCCGCCACCGTGCTCCTGCGCAGGCAGGAGCCCAGAGCCACAAGCGCGGCACTTCGATAACCCTGGGCTCCTGCCTGCGCAGGAGCACGGACTTGACCCGCCCTCCCTTCTTCGTACCCCGGCGGAGGCCGGGGTCCAGTTGGGAAAGCCTGTGGAAGGGCCAGCACCCCTCACACAAGGCGTCCCAACTGGGCCCCGGCCTTCGCCGGGGTACGGTATGTGGGGCTGGCGCTTCCCCGTGGAGGGGGAGCCCTCAGCGCCCGACCGGCCGCTCGCCGAGGAACGCCGCGATCGGCAGCAGCTCGGGTGCGGTGCGCAGCGCCGTACGGGTGTCTCGGTCATCCTCGCCGACGCAGCCGAGATACTGGTGGAGATGCCGCGTGCCCCCCGCCCCGCCGGACCAGGTCACGTCCACCGAGGACATGTCGGTCGCATGGTTGGGGCACAGCGGCGAGCCCGGCTCGACCCGCCGCTCCGGCTCTTCCGAGCGGAACGCGGCCAGTCGATCGACAAAGGCGCGATATTGGGCCGGCGTCAGCGTGAAATCGCGCGCGCCGGTAACCGCGGTGAACTGCTGCCCCTCGAACGTGCCGGTGCCATCGGGCCGCACGGTCACGCTGTAGACCGGGCAGGTGCCGAAGCAGCGATCGGTGGCGAAGCGGATCGTCTCGGCCGCCGCGGTCGCAGCCTCGCTGCCCGCCGACGCCGCGCCGCCGCCGTTGGGGGTGCACGCCGCCAGCGCCAGTGCCGCGCCCGCCATCATCATCGTCAACCGGATCAAGCCTCGTCTCCCTGTTTCGTCGGACTGGCGGAACGCCCGTCGGCGGTCTAGGTGCCGCCAACGATCTTGCAGGAGACTGAACCCATGCGCCCATCCGGCCGCGCCCCCGACGAGATGCGCGCCATCTCCATCCAGCCCAACTTCACCCGTCACGCCGAAGGTTCGGTGCTGATCGGCTTCGGCGAGACCAAGGTGCTGGTCACCGCCTCCGTCGAAGAGCGCGTGCCGCCGTTCCTGCGCGGCAAGGGCGAAGGCTGGGTGACGGCCGAATACGGCATGCTCCCGCGCGCCACCCACACCCGCGGCAACCGTGAGGCGGCCAAGGGCAAGCAGTCCGGCCGCACCCAGGAAATCCAGCGGCTGATCGGCCGCTCCTTGCGCGCCGTCTGCGACCTCAAGGCGTTGGGCGAGCGCCAGATCACGATCGACTGCGACGTGATCCAGGCCGACGGCGGCACCCGCACCGCCTCCATCTCCGGCGCCTGGGTGGCGTTGCGGCTGGCGGTCGATGGCCTGATGGCGGCGGGCAAGCTCACCGCCGACCCGATCACCCGCCAGGTCGCCGCCGTCAGCTGCGGCATCTACGAAGGCACGCCGGTGCTCGACCTCGACTACCCTGAGGACTCCGCCGCCGACGCCGACGCCAATTTCGTGCTGACCAGCGACGGCAACATCGCCGAGGTCCAAGCGACCGCCGAGGGCGCCTGCTACGACGAGGAAGCGCTGCTCCGCCTGCTCCGCCTCGCCCGCATCGGCTGCGGCGAGATCTTCGCCGCCCAGCTCAAGGCCGCCGGCCGGTGAGCGGCGAAGGCCCCGAGCCCCAGGCGATCCGCAAGCTCTCGCCGGGCAAGCTGGTGATCGCCAGCCACAATCCGGGCAAGGTGCGTGAGATCGCCGAGCTGCTCGGCCCCTATGGGATCGAGCCGATCTCGGCGGGCGCGCTCGACCTGCCCGAGCCCGAGGAGACCGGCACCACCTTCGTCGCCAATGCCGAGCTGAAGGCGCGCCAGGCCGCCGACTTGTCGGGCATGCCGGCGCTGGCCGACGACAGCGGGCTGTGCGTCGATGCGCTGGGTGGCGAGCCCGGCATCTTTTCCGCGCGCTGGGGCGGCGAGGCCAAGGACTTCGACCTCGCCATGCGCCTGGTCGAGGACCGGCTGGCAGCGCTCGGCCCGGACGTCAGCCGCGACGCGCATTTCGTGTGCGCGCTGGCGCTCGCCTGGCCGGACGGCCATGTCGAGTGGTTCGAGGGCCGCGTAGACGGCACGCTGGTGTGGCCGCCGCGCGGAAAGCTCGGCTTCGGCTATGATCCCATGTTCATCGCCAACGGCATGGACCAGAGCTTCGGCGAGATCGACCCGCAGGAAAAGCACGCGATCAGCCACCGCGCCGACGCCTTCCGTCAGCTGGTGGCCACGGTTCTCTGATCCGGCACGGGCGGCGGGCGCCTCGGCACCCGCCGCCCGGCTCAGTCGAGCGCCGAGATCGATTGCTCCATTTCGGGACGAACGCACGGACCGGCAAAGTCTCCCTCAGCATAAGTGCCGACGAACACCCGTATTTTCCCTGACCTCGCCGGATCCGAACGGCTCTTTACTGTGCGAGCGGCTCGCAATATTGACGAAATCCCGGCGGGTACGCGCAAGGCGTGCCGACATCCGAGTCCCGGATGTTGGGGGCGATCGGGGGAGGCGTCCAGTGCAGCATATGAGCGCATGGATGAGCGCTTTCGACAAGGAGCGGAAGCGACAGGGGGCCGTCGACGAGAGCGGCGCGCTTGCCCTGCACGGCCATCCCGAGTTGAAGCGGATCGTCGACCTGACCGCCGCCCATTACGGCACCGCCTTCGCGGCCGTCTCCATCATCCACAAGCGCACGCAGGTCCTGCTCGCCGAGCATGGGCTGAACACCCGCGAGACGAGCCGCGACACCGCGATCTGCGCGACCACGATCCACACGCCCGGTGAGCCGCTGATCGTGCCGGACACGCGGGCGGATCCCCGCTTCGTCCATTATGAGACCGTGCAGGCCGAACCCTTCCTGCGCTTCTATGCCGGGGTGCCGGTGCTCGACGGCAACGGCCATGCGCTGGGCGCGCTCTGCGTCGCCGACAGCACGCCCCGCACCACGCCCTTTGACCCGACCCTGCTCACGATCATGGCGCGCGAGGCGGAGCGGCATCTGCAATAGCGCTGCCGCGCGGAAGAATGGTCAGCGGTACAGCGTCAGCGCGGGCGGGACGGCGACCGGCTCGTCGGCCTTCGCGATCTGGCAGGCCGCCAGCACCGTCGCGTGGAGTGCGGCGACCGGCACCGGCTTGTTGACGCAGCCGATCACCAGCGGGTGCGGCGCGTCTGCGGGGCAGTTGCCGCTCACATAGACGACCGGGATGCCTTGCTGCGCCAGTTGCGTCGCGACCTCGACGCCGCTGTCGCCGTTCGCGAGGCGCACGTCGCACAGCGCCAGGTCGATCGCATGCGCGCCGGCGAGATCGAGCGCGGACGGAAGCGTATCCGCCACACCGACCACCCGGTGCCCGCGGGAGATCAGCGCGTCCTCCATCATCATCGCGATCAGCGCTTCGTCTTCGACGATCAGCAGATTGAACATCGGAACGTCTTCAGCTCTTGTTGGCAGTCGAGATGCGGATCGTGAGGCCGTCCGCCCCGGGTTCGACGACGCCGTTCAACTGCCGCAGCAGCGCCCGCGCGAGTCGCCCGGAGAGGGCGTCCGCCCCCGTGCGCACGCCCGCCAGCGTCACGTCCATCCCGGTCCCGCCCGGCTGCTCCGCGATTTCCACCGACGCGGGCTGATCCGGCGCGCCGCCTTCCGCAAAGGCCGTGTGGACGAGAAGCGCCAGGGCCACGCCCTGCTCGATCGGCAGCTTCGCACCGGCCCCGTCCTTTACGGTCAGGGGTCCGTCGATCGAACCACCGCCGGCTGCCGTCAGAAGGTCGGCAACGGCGACGGTGCTCGGATCGTCCGAGGCATAGAGCGGGCGATGGGCCGACGCGATCACCTCGATCCGGTCGGCAGCCCGCAGCAGCGCGTCGGAGAAGGCGCGATCCTCGGCCGAGGTCACTTCCAGGCGCACCACGCTGACGGCGAGCTGCAAGGCGTTGCGCACGCGGTGGTTGAGCTCGCCCAGCAGCTTGTCCCGCTGCTCGATCCCCGCCCGTAGCTCCTGCTCGACCATCAGCCGGTACTTCGCGAGCGCGACGAAATGGCACAGCGTGTGCAGGAAGCTGAGCTCGTCGTCGGTGAAGCGATCGGCCCATTTCCGCCCGAAGCCCAGCGTCCCGATCAGCCGGTCCCCGTGCAGCAGCGGCGTGCACGCATAGGCGTCCAGGCCCACGTCCCGGACGAACGCGACCAGCGGGTCCTCGGACTGCTGCACGCCCGTCACATGGAAGCGCTGCCGGTCGCGGGCGGCGCACCCGCAGACGGCCTGCCCCAGATCCAGCTCGGCGCCCGCGGCCGCCTGTTCCGGCGTCAATCCGCCATGCGCCTCGAGCACCAGCCGGCCGGCTTCCAGGCGGTAGTTGAAGAACACGTCCAGCCGCAGCTCCGACTGGATCAGGCCGAACAGTTCGTCGACCATGCGCGCAGGATCCTCCGCCGCCAGCAGCCCCTCTGCCGCTTCGGCGACCAGGGCCAGGCGCCGCTGGGGAAGCTCGGGATCGACGATCTGGCCACCCAACGGGATTTCGACGTGCTGCTGAAGCGCCATGCCCGCGGTTTGAACCATGCGAGCGCCAGCGGCAATGGCTTCGGTCTTTACCTAGGTTGCAGCGCCGCTTCCCCGCGACGAGGGGCTAATAGACGCGCACGCCGACCAGATTGCCCGGCGGATCGTAGCGGCACACCAGATAATCGTCGCGCTTGCTGCTCGCGAGCGCGCAGCCGTAGCGCAGCGTCCGGCGCGACACCAACTGGCCGTAGTGCGCCACGTCCTGCCAGCGGCCGGTGCGCGAGAAGTTCGGCACCGGCTGGTGGAGATAGTCGCGCTTCTCGCCGCGCCAGTGCCCGATCATCTCCTCATAGCGATAGGCGCCGCGCGTGCCGGTCCAGAGGTTCTCGCCGATGCGGTTCGCCGCCTGCGACTCCGGCGAATGCTCGAAGCGCCCGGTCCGCGCGAGCGTCTGCGCATAGGCGCGCGCCCCTTCGGCAAGCTGGTCGGACCAGACGAGTGGCGGCAGGCCGACCTCGGCGCGCGCGGCATCATGCCCCTGCTGCATCGCCTGGCGCAGCAGCGTCGCCCCGCGCGGCGCGGTGCCCTTGAACGTGCGCGCCTCGACCACGCGATCTGCCCCTTCCGGGGACGAACAAGCGGCCAGCATCGCCAGCATCGCCCACAGGATGTTTTGCCTCGCTCGCATGCGCACCATATGGGGCGGCGATGTCCCCGGAACAAACCTCCTCGGGCGCCCCGCTGGCGCTCTACGTCCATTGGCCGTTCTGCGTCTCCAAATGCCCCTATTGCGACTTCAACAGCCATGTGCGCGACGTGGTGGACCAGCAGGCATGGCGCGACGCGCTGCTCGCCGATCTCGCCTATGAGGCGGAACGCCTGCCCGGGCGACAGCTCGCCTCGATCTTCTTCGGCGGCGGCACGCCCTCGCTGATGCCGCCGGCAACGGTCGCCGCCGTCATCGAGGCGGCGACGAGCGTTTGGCCCGCCGAGCCCGGCATCGAGATCACGCTGGAGGCCAACCCCTCGTCGGTGGAGGCAGCGCGCTTCGCGGATCTCGCCGCGGCCGGCGTCAACCGCGTCTCCCTGGGGCTCCAGGCGCTGGACGACGAGGCGCTCGCCTTTCTCGGCCGCGCGCATGGCGTGGACGAGGGCCTCGCCGCGCTCGCGACCGCACAGCGCCATTTCGGGCGGGTGAGCTTCGACCTCATCTATGCGCGGCCGGGCCAGAGCCTTGCCGCATGGGGGGCGGAGCTGGACCGCGCGCTCGGCTTCGGGACCGAGCATCTGTCGCTCTACCAGCTGACGATCGAGCCGGGCACGCGCTTCGCCACGCTCGCGGCCAAGGGCGCGCTGACGCTGCCGGACGAGGACTTGGCGGCGGACCTGTGGGAGACCACCCAGGCACGCACCGCTGCCGCCGGGCTACCGCTCTACGAGGTGTCGAACCACGCGCGGCCGGGGGCGGAGAGCCGCCACAACCTCACCTACTGGCGCTATCGCGACTATGCGGGCGTCGGCCCCGGCGCCCACGGGCGCCGCGAGGGCATCGCGACCTTCCGCCGCAAGAAGCCGGAGAACTGGCTGTCCGCCGTCGCGCGCAACGGCCACGGCGCGGAGAGCGAAGTCGCGCTCGCCCCGGCCGAACGCGTGACGGAGGCGCTGGTGATGGGGCTGCGGATGCGCGAGGGCATCGACCTGGCCCGCGTCGCGACCCTCGGCGGCACAACCATCGACCAGGTGGTCGACCTGAAGGCGGTCGAACGCCTCGCAACCCAGGGCCTGGTGTCGCACGACGGCGACTGGCTGGCGCTCACCCCCGCAGGCATGCCGCTGCTCGACGCGGTGCTGCGGGAAGTGGCGCGAGGCTAGCTACCGCCACCCCGTACCCCGGCGAAGGCCGGGGCCCAGGTGGGAAGGCGGTCGCGAGGTTCGGGACCTCGTCTACGTGGGCCCCGGCCTTCGCCGGGGTACAAGAAAGGGTGTCGCCCTACTCGAAAGAACGCGGTGCCGGAGAGACCGTGGCGGTGGTGCCGCCCCGCACTTCCTGCACCTCCAGCGCACGCTCGGCGATGCCGTCGCGGCCGAAGCGGAAGGCACCGTCCAGCCCGGCAAAGCCACCGCTGTCGGTCAGCTTGGCTTCGGGGAAGCGGTCGCCCACCTTCCACTCGCGCGCGATGCGGATGGTGAGCAGCACCGAGTCGTAGCCGAGGCTCGACAGGCGGTACGGCGCGTTGCCGAAGCGCGCCCGGTACTTGGTGGCGTACTGGCGATAGAGCCCGTCGGAGACGCTCGCGAACCAGGCGCCGTTGAGCGCCGCGTTGCTGCCCACCGCGGAATCGGTGTTCCACAGCTCCGTGCCCAGTACCCGCGCGGTTGCCGCCTCGCGGCGCAGCAGCGGCACCGCGGTCGCGGCCGTGCCGGCGGCATCGGCGATCAGCACCGCCTGATAGGGCGAGTTCTTGGGCAGGCGCGTGACCGCCGCGGCAATGCCGCCGTTGCCGCGGTTGTAGGTCTGGAGCGACACGACCTGCCCGCCCGCGCTTTCCACCGCGCGCAGGAAGGCGGTGGAGGCGCGCTGGCCATAGACGCCGGTCGGCACCAGCCCTGCAAAGCTGGTGATGCCGGTCTGCTTGGCATAGTCCACGACGCGGCTGATCGACTGCGAGGGCGAATAGCCCATCACATAGGCGCCGTTGCCCGCAACGGTGATGTCGTTGGAGTAGCTCAGCACCGGCACGCCCGCGCGCTTGGCGATCGGCGCCACCGCGCGCACGTCCTCGGACAAGAGCGGCCCCAGGATCAGGCGATTGCCCTCCGCAAGCGCGCGCTGCGCCGCCGCCGCCGCGCCGGTCGCGGTGTCATAGGTGGTGATCCGCACCTGCTCGCTGCGCGAATCGAGCAGCGCGAGCTGGGTGGCGTTGGCGAGGCTCTGGCCCACGCCGGCATTGGGGCCGGTGAGCGGCACCAGCAGCGCGACGCGGTGGCGCTGCTTGTCCTCCGGGATCCCCGGCTGGACCGTTTCCGGGCCGGTGCCCTGCGTCGGCTGCTCCTTGGGCGGCGGCGGCGCGCGGTCCGGCACCCCCCGCGGTACCAGCGTCTGGCACCCCGCCAGCAGCAGCGCTCCCGCGACGGCCGCCGTGCGGATCAATCGACGCGTCCATTGCGGTACGGTTGCCGCCTCTGCCATGACATTCCCCTGATGAACGCACCACTATCCCCCGGCCTCTACATCGTCGCGACCCCGATCGGCAATCTCGGCGACCTTTCCCCCCGCGCGACGGCGGTGCTGTCGGCCGCCGACGTGATCGCGGTGGAGGACAGCCGCGTCACCGCCGGCCTGCTCCGCCACATCGGCACCAAGCGGCCGATGGTGCCGTATCACGACCACAACGCCGAAGGGGTCCGGCCCGGGCTGGTCGCGCGCATGGGGCACGAGGCGGTCGCCCTGGTGTCCGACGCGGGCACGCCGCTGATCTCCGATCCCGGCTACAAGCTGGTGCGCGACGCGCGTGCGGCGGGGCATCTGGTGGTGACGGTGCCGGGGCCGTGCGCGGCGATCTCCGCGCTGACGCTCGCCGGCCTTCCGACCGACCGTTTCTTCTACCTGGGCTTCCTGCCGCCCAAGCAGCACGCCCGTGCCGAGGCGATCGCCGAGATCGCGGCGGTGCGTGCGACGCTCGTGCTCTACGAAAGCGGCCCCCGCCTCGCCGCAACCCTCGCGGCCCTCGCCGAGGGACTCGGCGACCGCGAAGCCGCAGTCGCGCGCGAGATCACCAAGAAGTTCGAGGAATGCGTGACCGGCACGCTCTCCCAACTCGCAGAGCGCTATGCCGAAGCCCCGCCCAAGGGGGAGATCGTGATCGTCGTGGCACCGCCCGGCGAGGCACCCCCGGCCGACGCGGACACCGCCGATGCCGCGCTCCTCGAAGCCCTCGCGCGCCTCCCCGTCTCCAAGGCGGCGGGCGAAGTCGCCAAGAAGCTCGGGCTCGACCGCAAGCTACTCTACGCCCGCGCGATGGAACTGAAGGGCCAATGAGGGATCGCCGCGCGGCCGAGGCGCAGGGCCGCGCGGGCGAGCGCTGGGCGGCCTGGTACCTGCGGCTCAAGGGCTGGCGCATCCTCGATCGGCGAGTGCGCACGCGCGCCGGCGAGGTCGACCTGGTGGCGCGACGCGGATCGGTAATCGCGTTCGTGGAGGTCAAGGCACGCGGGAACGCAGCGGCGCTGGACCTCGCCATCGACGAGCGGCGGTTGCAGCGCGTCGCGGCGGCGGCGGAGATGCTGATGCCCCGCTATGCCGGGCCGGACGACGACATCCGCATCGACGTGGTGCTGGTCGCCCGCGGGGTGCCGGTGCGGCATATCGAGAACGCTTGGATCGGCTGAGGTGCCTCCCCCTCTTCGTCCCACAACACCCCGTTTGCCTCGAGTAGCCGTCGAGCTTGTCGAGACGGCGTATCGAGAGGTCGGCGCGCGTGGCTCTCTCGATACGGGCTCTCGACAAGCTCGATCCCTACTCGAGACAAACGGGTTTGGGAGGGGCGCGAACAGTTCGGACCGGATCCGCGCCTCCCACCCGTGACAATCCCCGCCCCCGCGCCTACCTCCCGCGGGCAACAAGGAGTTCCCGCATGCCGCTGACCGTCGCCGTCCAGATGGATCCGCTCCATTCGATCAACATCGCAGGCGACTCGAGCTTCGCGCTGATGCTGGCGGCACAGGCGCGCGGGCACCGGCTGTTCCACTATGCAGCAGAGGACCTGAACTACCAGGCCGGCCGCGTCTGGACGCGCGCGCATCCGGTGACGGTGCAGCGGGTGGAGGGCAACCACTTCAGCTTCGGCGATCCGGGGAAGCTCGACCTGGGCGAAGACACGGACGTGGTGCTGATGCGCCAGGACCCGCCGTTCGACCTCGGCTACATCACCGCCACCCACCTGCTCGACCGCATCACCGATCGCACGCTGGTGGTGAACGATCCCGCCAACGTCCGCAACGCGCCCGAAAAGCTGTTCGTGCTCGACTATGCGCACTTCATGCCGCCGACGCTGGTCACGCGATCGGTCGAGGAAGCGCGGCTGTTCCTCGCCGAACATCGCTCGATCGTGGTCAAGCCGCTCCACGGCAACGGCGGCAAGGCGATCTTCAAGATCGACGAAGACGGGCAGAACCTCTCCTCGCTGATCGAGGTGTTCAACACCGCCTATCGCGAGCCGCACATGGTGCAGGCGTTCCTCCCGGAGATCGTGGAAGGCGACAAGCGCATCGTGCTGGTCGACGGCGAGGTCGCAGGCGCGATCAACCGCATGCCGGGTGAGGGCGAGATCCGCTCCAACCTGGCGGTCGGCGGCTCCGCGGCCAAGACGGAGCTCACCGAGCGCGAGCACGAGATCTGCGCGGAGCTCGGCCCGGAGCTCCGGCGCCGCGGGCTGCTGTTCGTCGGCATCGACGTGATCGGCGGCAAGTGGCTGACCGAGATCAACGTCACCTCCCCCACCGGCATCGTCGCGATCGACCGCTTCAACGGCACCGACACCGGCGCGATGATCTGGGACGCGATCGAGCGGCGGGTAGCGGAACGCGGCTGAGCTTGGCCCCCGCCCCGCATCTAGCGCGTTAGCCTCGTCATGACCGACTTCATCCTCGATGCGATCGCCTGGGGCGGGTACCTCGGCATCGCCCTCTTGATGGCGCTCGAAAACGTCGTCCCGCCGGTCCCTTCCGAAGTGATCATGGGGCTGGGCGGCATGGCCGTCGCGCGCGGCACCATGTCGATGGCGCCGCTGGTGCTGTGGGGCACGGTGGGATCGGTAGCGGGCAACTATTTCTGGTACGCGCTCGGCCGGCGCTTCGGCTACCTCGGCCTCAAGCCCTTCGTCGACCGCTGGGGCCGCTGGCTGACGCTGGAGTGGGAGGATGTGGAGAAGCTCCAGCGCTTCTTTTACGCGCGCGGCGCCTGGGTGGTGTTCGTGTTCCGCTTCCTGCCCACCTTCCGCACCATGGTGTCGCTGCCCGCCGGCATGGCCTGCATGCCGCACTGGCGCTTCATCCTGGCGACCTTCACCGGCAGCGCGATCTGGAACGCGGTGCTCGCCTGGGCGGGGCTCTACTTCGGCTCCAACTTCCGCGAGCTGGAGCAATATGTCGGCCCGGTCACCATTGGCCTCTCGATCATCATCGTGGTCGGCTACGTCTATCGCGTCGTCACCTGGAAGCCGCGCGCGGAGCGGTGATGCGGTCCTGGTTCGACGGGGCGGAGGCGCGCGGAGCCGCCAAAAGCTGCCGTTCGTGCTGAGTAGGGGCTGAGCCTGTCGAAGCACCGTATCGAAGCACCAGCGGCGATCCTTCGATACGCCATTTCGACTTCGCTCGATGGCTACTCAGGACACCCTCACGCCCGCGGGTGGGCGTTGCGATAGACGTCGAGCAGATGTGCGGCATCCACCGCGGTATAGACCTGGGTCGAACTGAGGCTCGCGTGTCCCAACAACTCCTGCAGCGCGCGCAGGTCCGCGCCGCGGCCGAGCAGATGGGTGGCAAAGCTGTGCCGCAGCGCATGCGGCGTGGTGCGGTCGCCCAGCCCCAGCCGCACCCGCGCCGCCCGCACCGACCGGCGCACGACGCCCGCCGCCAGCGGCCCGCCTTTGGCGCCGCGGAACAGCTCGGCATCGCGCGCCGTGCCCCAGGGATTGAGCCGCACATAGGCGTCGATCGCGTCGCGCACCGGCGGCAGCAGCGGCACCATCCGCGTCTTGGCGCGCTTTCCGGTCACCGCGATCGCCTCGCCCAGCGGCAGCACCGCCCCGGTCAGCCCCAGCGCCTCGCCGATGCGCAGGCCGGCGCCGTACAGCAGCAGCAGCACCGCCCAGTCGCGCGCCGCGATCCACGGCTCGGCCGCGTCCTCCGACACGTCCTCTGCCAGGGCGATCGCCTCGTCGGGTGAGATCGGGCGCGGCACGCCCTTCTTCACGCGCGGGCCCTTCACCCGCGGCAGCGACGCGCCCTCCCCGCCCACCCAGGCGAGAAAGCCGCGCACCGCCGACAGCTCGCGCGCGGCCGAGGCGTTGCCGAGTCCCTCGCCCCGGCGATGCGCCAGGAACGCACGCAGGTCGGTCGCGGACAGCGCCTTCAGCTCCGCCTCGCCAACCGGCCCGCCCAGGTGGCCGCGCAGGAACGCCAGCAGCCGCTCGGCCGTGGCCTGGTACGCGCGCACCGTATGGGCGGAGCGGCGGCGATCCCGCGCCAGGTGGCGTCCGTAGCGCAGCGGCAGCGGCAGCGGCTCGGCGCCCGTCTCTTCCCCCGCTTCCACCTGCCAACCCCCAAGAAAAGTTACGGAAAATCAACTCCGCCGCGCTAGCCGTGGCGAATGCCGGAGCGTTTGTACAATGCTGCGCGCGAAATCGCGATCTCGCCGGCGGAGCTCCAGACGCTGCTTGCCGCAGCGCCGGACGCCGCCTTCGAAATGGTCGCGAAGGTCGCCCGGGAACTGATCGCCGCCCCCATCGCCGCGGTGAACCTGATCGAGGGCGACCGCTTCTGGGTGAAGGCAGGCTATGGCATGCCGAAACAGCCGCTGCCCCGCGCCGAGGCGTTCTGCGACGTGACGGTCGACAGCGATGCCCCGCTGGTGGTGGACGACGCGACGACCGACCCGCGCTTCCGCAGCCTGGCGGTGGTGACGGCGGCCGATCCGGTCCGCTTCTATGCCGGGGTGCCGCTGCACGTCACCGATCGCGTGCGCCAGGTGACGGAGGCGGTCGGCACGCTGTGCATCATGGACGTGATCCCGCGCTCGCTGCCGCCCGGCGCGCTCGCCGTCCTGCGCCAGCTCGGCGACATCCTCGAAAAGGTGATCGAGGCGGAGGTGGCGACGGCAGGCGCCGTGGCGATCGCCCGCACCGCCGCGGAACAGAGCCTGCAACTGCGGCGCCACGACCTGACCTTCCGCCAGGCCGAACGCCTCGCCCGCATCGGCTCCTGGTGGTTCTCGCTCGAAACCGACGAGACCCTGTGGTCGGAAGGCATGTACCGGATCTACGAGCTGCCGGCGAACACCGCCCTCTCCGTGGACGAGGCGATCGGCTTCTTCAGCGGCATCAGCCGGCCCGACCTGGCGGCGTTGGTCGAGAAGACGACGCAAACGGGCGAGCCGTTCACGCTGGAACTGGATTTCGTCACCGCCAAGGGCAACCACCGGCGCGTCCGCTCGATCGCGCACGTCGAGTTCGAGGAGGGGCGCGCCACCGGCGTCAGCGGGGTGATGCAGGACATCACCGAGCATTGGCTGCTGGAGGAAAAGCTCCGCCGCTCGGCCGACACCGATTCCCTCACCGGCATCGCCAACCGGAGCGCGTTCAACCGCGCCCTGTCCGAAGCGATCGAGCGCGCGCGCAGCACCCAGGCGCCGTTTGCCCTGATGCTGATCGACCTGGACGAGTTCAAGGGGATCAACGACACCCATGGCCATGTCGTGGGCGACGACATGCTGCGCGCGGTCGGCGCGCGCCTGCGCGATCCGATGCTCGCCGGCAGCCTCGCCGCACGGCTCGGCGGCGACGAGTTCGCGCTGATCGTGACCGATCCGGCCCTCCATGCGGACCTGCCGGGTGTCGCCGGGGGGCTGCTGGAACAGCTTCGCCAGCCGGTGGCGACGGCGGCCGGCGTGCTGCCGATCTCCGCCACCATCGGCTATGCCCGGTTCGAGGACTGCCCCGAAACCGCCCGTGGCTTCATCCATTGCGCGGACAAGGCGCTCTACGAGGCCAAGCGCGAGCGGCGTGGCTCCGCCCGCGGCTATCGCACCTTCGGCCGGCGCAGCAGCGACGAACCGGCGGGCTGACGCACGGGCGATTCCCAATCGCGGGCAGCGTCCCTATCTAGGGACCCTCCATGACTTCCTCCCGCGTCCGTGTCCTTGTCCTCAACGCCGCCCTCGGCCCCCTCGACTATCGCGTGCCGCACGGCATGATGGTCGAGCCGGGCTCGATCGTGATCGCGCCGCTCGGCCCCCGCCAGTTGCTGGGAGTGGTGTGGGAGCCGGAGCGGCTGCCCTGCGAGGAAGTGGGCGACAACCGCCTGCGCCCGCTGCTGGGCGTGGTGGACGCGCCGCCAATCCCCGCCCCCTTGCGCCGGCTGATCGAGTGGACCGCCGACTATTATCTCGCCGCCCCGGCCTCGGTGTTGCGCATGGCGCTGTCCTCCACCTCGGCGTTGGAGGGCGCGAAGCTCGCCACCGAATATCGCGCCACCGGCCACGTGCCGGACCGGCTCACCCCGCAGCGCGAGCAGGCGCTGGAGCGGATCGGCGACCGCCAGGGGCTGGTGCGCGAGCTCGCCACTATGGCCGACGTGTCGGAGGCGGTGGTGCGCGGGCTGGTGAAGGCCGGCGCGATCGAGGCGGTGAGCGTCGACATCGACGTGCCTTATCCGATTCCCGATCCGGCGTACGGCGTGCCGGTGCTCTCCGAACAGCAGGCCGAGGTCGCGGGCGTGCTATGCGACGCGGTCGCGACTCAGCCGTTCCGGCCCTTCCTGCTCGACGGCGTCACCGGGTCCGGCAAGACCGAGGTCTATTTCGAGGCGATCGCCGCCGCCATCGCAGCGGGCAAGCAGAGCCTGGTGCTGCTTCCCGAAATCGCCCTCACCGAACCCTTCCTCAAGCGCTTCCACGCCCGCTTCGGCTGCGAGCCGGTGGCCTGGCACTCGGACCTGCGTTCCACCCAGCGCCGCCGCGCGTGGCGGGCGATCGCCACCGGCCAGGCGCTGGTGACGGTGGGCGCCCGCTCCGCGCTGTTCCTGCCCTATGCTAACCTCGGCCTGATCGTCGTCGACGAGGCGCACGAGACCAGCTTCAAGCAGGAGGAGGGCGTCCACTATCACGCGCGCGACGTGGCGGTAATGCGCGGGCTGTTCGAACGCTGCCCGGTGGTGCTCGCCTCCGCGACGCCGGCGATCGAGACGCGCCACCAGGTCGCGCTCGGCCGCTATACCGAACTCAAGCTCCCCGGCCGCTATGGCAAGGCGGAGCTGCCGGCCGTCGAGCCAATCGACCTGATCGCGGAGCCGCCGATCCGCGGTCGCTGGATCGCGCCCAAGCTGGTCAACGCGATCGACGCGACGCTGGCCCGCGGCGAGCAGGCGCTCTTGTTCCTCAACCGGCGCGGCTATGCGCCACTCACCCTGTGCCGGTCGTGCGGGCATCGCTTCCAATGCCCGAACTGCACCGCCTGGATGGTCGAGCACCGGCTGATCCACCGCCTGTCCTGCCACCATTGCGGCCACATGATCCCGACCCCGCGCAAATGCCCGGAGTGCGACGCGGAAGATGCGCTGGTCGCCTGCGGCCCCGGCGTCGAGCGCATCGCCGACGAGGCGGCGGCGCTGTTCCCCGACGCGCGCATCGCCATCGTCACCTCCGACACGCTCTGGTCGCCTGCCAGGGCCGCCGAGTTCGTCAACCGAATGGAAGCGGGCGAGATCGACCTGGTGGTCGGCACCCAGCTGGTGACCAAGGGCTATCACTTTCCGAACCTCACGCTGGTCGGCGTGATCGACGCCGACCTGGGGCTCGCCGGCGGCGACCTGCGCGCGGCCGAGCGCACCTTCCAGCAGATCATGCAGGTCGCCGGGCGCGCCGGCCGCGGCGAGAAGCCGGGGCATGTCTTCATCCAGACCACCGCACCTGACGCGGCGGTGATGCGCGCGCTGGTGTCGGGCGATGCCGAGAGCTTCTACGCCGCCGAGACCGAGGCGCGGCAGGAGGCGGAGGTGCCGCCGTTCGGCCGCTACGCGGCGATCATCGTCTCGTCGGAGGACAAGGATGCCGCCAACGACGCCGCCCGCCGCATCGGCCGCGCCGCGCCCGAGGTGGAGGGGATGCACGTCTTCGGCCCCGCCCCCGCCCCACTGGCGATGCTGCGCGGCCGCCACCGCTTCCGCCTGCTGGTCCATGCCCGCCGCCAGCTCGACGTGCAGGACGTGATCCGCGACTGGCTCGGCAGCGTCGAATGGTCGAGCAAGGTGCGCGTCGCAGTGGACGTGGACCCGTACAACTTCCTCTAGGGGCGCCCTGCCCCGTCGTCACGACGACGATCAGGTCGTGGACCCATCAAACATCGAACTCCCCTCCCTGCAAGGGAGGGGCTGGGGGTGGGTGCGAGCGCAAGCGAGCCTCGGCGCTCGAAACAGAAGCGGCGGCCGAGGCGTCG
>NZ_JAKRNR010000013.1:0-104497 GCF_022346685.1 Sphingomonas sp. ACRSK
GAAGCTCGTGCACACAAACCCATTCACAATGCAATGCACCCTGGCGCGGGGTGGAGCAGCCCGGTAGCTCGTCAGGCTCATAACCTGAAGGTCACAGGTTCAAATCCTGTCCCCGCAACCACACACCAAAGCCCGCTTGGTCTGACGACCTCGCGGGCTTTGTTGCGTTTGGGGTACTGGGAGGCTAACCTGGCGCAGGGCCGCGCCTGAAACGGATGCGACGGTCAGCCACTCCGCTGTCCTCCCCGCCGGCCCTCGTCCGGGTTCCCTCACGGCGGTTCTCCACAGATGCCGCTGCCCCCGGCCGCACGCCGCGCCCTCCAACAGCCCTCACCGCACCTGGACCCGGCCTCCGCAGGGGTGCGAAGAGGGCTCCTGAAACGCGAGAGCGCCCTGGATCTCCGACCTCTGGGCAACTCTGCCGGTCTGGCATCGGGCGCCTGGTGAGGTTCGCGAGAGCCTCTCGAGGCGCTGCTGCTTCCTCTTAAGCGTTCGGTCGAGGGTTACGCGACTTTCCGTGATGCCAGATGTGAATCGGAGTGGCGTTAGTGGCACCGGTAGCCATTGGACGAGCGAGAGAACCTCCGCCTGGGTAACGCATCGGCAGATTTGTCGTGCGGCCGAAATCATTCTGTGACATCTACGTGAATTCTAGTTGGCTTATTAATCAACGCCCGATAATGGGAGCGCTACCGTGGAGAGCCGCCCGGTAAGCGGTGGCAGCCACTGGCATGGGGAGGACTTTTGCAATGATTTCTCGCTGGCATCGTTCACGCTCGGTGCAGGCAGCGGCGCTTCGATTGGGCGCCTCCGCGGTGGCACTGGCCGCCGTAGGGTCGGCGCTGCCGGCCTGGGCACAGGTTCAGCAGGATACGCCCGACGCGACCCAGCAGGCCGCGGGGCCCGAAGCGGAAGCCGCTGGCGGTGGTGAAATCGTCGTGACCGGCCGTCGCGCCGCGCTGGAGGCCGCGGACGACCGCAAGCGCCGCAGCGAGACCATCGTCGATTCCGTCGTGGCGGATGACGCGGGCAAGCTGCCCGACAATTCGATCACCGAAGTGTTGCAGCGTGTCTCGGGCGTCTCGATCGTCCGCTTCTCGGCCTTGAACGATCCGGATCACTTCTCCGCCCAGGGTTCGGGCGTGCAGGTTCGCGGCCTGTCGGGCGTGGCTTCGCGCCTCAACGGCCGCGAGATCTTCAGCGCGAACGGCGGTCGTGCGCTGCTGTGGGGCGACGTCACGCCCGAACTGATGAGCGCCGTGGACGTCTATAAGGCGTCGACCGCGGACCTGATCGAGGGCGGCACGGGCGGCCAGATCGACCTACGCACGCGGCTGCCGTTCGACTATCGCGACCAGGACCTCCACATTGCGGCGACCGGCGAGCTCAGCCTGGGCGACCTCGCGCAGAATGCCGACTACGCCGGATCGATCCTGGTCTCGAAGAACTTTCAGACGGGCATCGGCGACATCGGTGTCATGGTCGATGTGGCGCGCAGCCGCTTCACCCAGCTGTCGCAGTTCTTCCGCGTCGAGCCCTATTTCCGCACTCGCCTGGAAGGGGACGATTACTACGTCCCGGGCGGCTATGCGTACGGCGACGAGCGTTTCCAGCGTGATCGCACCGGCATCTACGGCGCCGTCCAGTGGTCGCCGTCGGACGCCTTCACCCTGACGGGCACCTTCTTCCAGTCGCGCTACGAGAACCTGTCGAGCGACTATGGCGCGCAGGTCGCGGCGCAGGTGCTGGCGGTGAACCCGTCCGAATCGCAGTTCGACGAGAACGGCCTGCTGGTTTCCAGCCCGTCGGTGTTCGTGCGCGACCAGACCACCTTCCTGCCGAGCGGCGGCTCGATCGTCAGCGGCGGCAACAAGGGCGTCTGGGACAGCGAAACCGTCACCCGCGACTACTCGCTGGCCGCGCAGTTCACCCCGGCCGACAGCCCGCTGTCGATCAAGGGTGCGATCCAGCGCGTTGAGTCGACCAATGAGCTCAACCGCCTCGACGTGTTCCGCGACCTCAACTTCCCGACCAGCTTCGGCTTCGACCTTTCGGGCGATCTGCCGGTCGTCAGCGTGCCCGCAGGGTCGCAGGCGATCTTTAACGATCCATCGAACTATCTCTGGTCGGCGTCGATGCCGCACAACGAGAACAACAAGGGGCGGCTCGACTCCGCGAACCTCGACCTCGAGTACAGCTTCGACGACAGCTTCTTCCGTTCGGTGAAGGCTGGCGCCCGCTGGTCGGAACGGACCGAGCGCGACTACAACAACGGCTACAACTGGGCGGCACTCGGCCGCGGCTGGAATGGCGATCCGCAGCTCACCTTCGCCAATGCGGCGCCGGGTGACATCGAGCGGCACACCTTCAAGAACTTCTTCCGTGGCGATGCGGTCATTCCGGGCGAACTGCTGTTTCCGTCCTACGATCTGGTCAGCCGCCTCGATCGCGAAGAACTGACCCAGTCGCCGCCGGCCGGCTTCTGCCCGGGGGATCTGGCCAACAACTGCTCGGCAGCGGGGCCGCTGCCGACCACCGGCTATGGCGGCCAGAGCGGCATCCGGCCCGTCGGGTTCGTCCTGCCGGCGGATCTCACCAGGTACCGCACCGAAACCTGGGCCGGCTATGCGCTGGCGCGGTTCGGGCGTGAGGGCGGTGCCTTTTCGGGTAACGTCGGCGCGCGTCTGGTTCACATCGACAACACCAGCAGCGGTTATTTCCAGCAGAACGTTGTGACGTTCATCAACAGCAACGGCCAGACGACGACGCTGGCGCAGAACGCGGGCGTGGTGTCCGATGGCGCGAAGTTCACCCGGGTGCTGCCTTCGGTGAACCTCGAATATGCGCTGGCCGACACGGTTAAGCTCCGCGGTGGCTACAACATCACCTTGGATAACCAGAGCTTCACCGCGCTGCGTTCGTCGGGCACGCTGGGCGTGGCGACCGCTACCAACCCGGTGGCGGGTCAGCCGGGCATCTTCACCAACTTCACCTTCGAAAGCGGTGATCCGACGCTCAAGCCGACCACGGCGCACAACTTTGATCTGTCGCTGGAATATTACGGGCCGAACGGTCGCAGCTTCCACATCGCGCCGTTCTACAAGCGCCTGCTCGACACGGCGGTGTTCTCGCTGAGCCAGGTGCCGGTCAATGTGGCGTTCGAAGACGGTACCAGCATCGACACGACGGCGTCCGCAAGCATCTACCGCAACTCGGACGAGGCAGCAGAGATCAAGGGCATCGAAGTCGGCGGACGGTATTTCTTCGACATGCTGCCCGGTTGGCTCTCCGGCATCGGTGTCGAGGCGAACTACACGTTCATCGACAGCAAGAACCCGGGTGACGTCTATCGCGACATCAACGGTGCGACCCACAATGATGCGCCGCTGGCCGGCCTGTCGAAGCACAATGTGAACGCGACCTTCCTGTACGAAAAGGATCCGTTCTCGCTGCGTATCGCCTATACGTGGCGGTCGAAGTACCTGCAGTCGACCAATGCGTCCGGCACCAACCCGACCTACGCGTTCTACAGCGCGCCGGGGGTGATCTACAATCCGACCACCGGTGCGACCGGACCGGATGCGGGCACGCAGATCGCGCTGCCCACGTACAGCGACTCCTATGGCCAGTTGGACGCGGGCATCCGCTTCAAGGTGAACGATAACTTCTCGTTCGGCATCCAGGGGCAGAACCTCACCAACGCGACCCAGCGCACGCTGATGGGCGGCTATCCCGGCGGCAAGCTGGTCGGCCGCAGCTGGTTCCAGAGCGATCGCCGCATCGCAACCAGCATCAGCCTGGTGTTCTGACCTATTGGTGGCGCCGGGGTACACCCGGCGCCACTTTTGCTGCGATAGAGGGGCGCGATGCGCAAACGCTTGCTGATCGTCGGCGGCGGTACGGCCGGCTGGCTTACCGCGGGCTACCTCGCCAAGCGGCTGAGCACGGACCTGCCCGGCGGGGTCGCCATCACGCTGGTGGAGTCGCCGGAAATTGGCATCCTCGGGGTGGGTGAGGGGACCTTTCCCACCATTCGCCGGACACTGAAGACGATCGGCATCAGCGAGGTCGACCTCGTCCGCAAATGCGGTGCGAGCTTCAAGCAGGGCGCCAAGTTCGCGCACTGGCGCTTCACGCCCGGGTCGCCCGGCCCGGACCATTATACCCACCCGTTCCAGCTCGCCCAGGCGGACAACGGCCTGGATCTGCTGCCCTATTGGCTGCTCGGCCACGGGGGCGAGGCGAACTGGGATGAGGTGTGCAGCCCGCAGAAGAAGGCGGCGGACGCGCACCGTGCGCCCAAGCTGCCGAGCCACCCCGACTATGTCGCGCCGCTGAACTACGCCTTCCACTTCGACGCCGTCGCGCTGGCCGGGCTGCTGCGGGACAAGGCGGTGGAGAATGGCGTCACCCACCTCACCGATCGCGTGACGCAGGTCCACGTCGGCGAGGACGGCGCGATCGCCGGCGTCGACACCGAAGCCAACGGCCGTCTCGACGCCGATCTCTACATCGACTGCACCGGCTTCCGCGCCGAGCTGATCGATAAGGCGCTCGGCCAGCCGTACCGGTCGTGCCGCGACGTGCTATTCTGCGACAGTGCACTGGCAATCCAGGTGCCGTACCGGGACGAACGCGAGCCCATCGTCTCCTACACGCTCGCAACCGCGCAGGAGGCGGGCTGGATGTGGGACATCGGCCTCGATCGCCGCCGCGGCATCGGCCATGTCTTTTCCTCCGCCCACACCGAGGACGCGCGCGCCGAGGAGCTGCTGCGCGCCTATGTCGGCGACGTCGGCGGTGACCAGGAGGTGCGCAAGATCCGCTTCGAGGCGGGCTATCGCGAGACCAACTGGCACAAGAACTGTGTCGCCATCGGCCTGTCGAGCGGCTTTTTCGAGCCGCTGGAGGCGACGGGCATCGTCTTTTCGGAGGTGGCCGCGGGCCTGGTCGCCAACCTGTTCCCCTGGGGCGGCGACCACGAAACGTCGGCGCGCCAGTTCAACGCCAACATGCTCCAGCGCTACGAACGCGCGCGCGATTTCATCAAGCTGCATTACTGCATCTCCGAGCGGCGCGATGCCGAGTTCTGGCGCGACAATGTTGCCGCATCCTCGATCCCGGACAGCCTGCACGACCTGCTCGACCGCTGGCGCTTCCGCCCGCCGACCGAGATCGACATCGACACGAACGTCGACATCTTCACCGAGGCGAGCTGGCAATATGTCCTGTACGGCATGGGCTGGAAGACCGACCTGTCCGCACGCGCCGGTGCCTACCGCTACGTCGAGGACGCGCGCCGCGCCTTTGCGGAGGTGGAGCGGCAGGCGGCATTCGCGGTCGCCAACCTGCCGAGCAACCGCCAGCTGATCGACTACGCCCGCACACGCAGCTTCGGCCCCCCGCAGGGCATCGCGAGATGACGGCGAAGCCGCTCGACCGCGTCGTCATCGTGGGCGGCGGGACGGCCGGGTGGATGACCGCCGCGGTGCTCGCGCGGCTGACGGCGGCGGGCACGTCGGTGACGCTGGTCGAATCCGAGGAGATCGGCACCGTCGGCGTGGGCGAGGCGACGATCCCGCCGCTCCTGGACTTCAACCGCTTCCTCGGCATCGACGAGGATGCCTTCGTCCGTGCGACCGGAGCGACGTTCAAGCTGGGCATCGAGTTCGTCGACTGGGCGCGGCGCGGGGAGCGGTACCTCCACCCGTTCGGCACGTTCGGCCGGGATGTCCAAGGGATCAAGTTCCACCAGCTCTGGCTCCGGCAGGCGCGGGTAGACCCACCGATCGCGGACACCGGATCGTTGCACGATTACTGCCTGGCGTCGGTGGCGGCACGCATGGCGCGGTTCACCCGGCCGAGCGGTGATCCGGCCGCGGTGCTTTCGTCGCTGCGCTACGCCTTTCACTTCGACGCGGCGCTCTATGCCCGTTTCCTGCGGGGCATCGCCGAGCGGGGTGGCGTCGCGCGGGTCGAGGGACGGGTCGCCCAGGTTGATCTCGCGCCGGAGGACGGCTTCATCCGCGCGGTGCAGCTTGCGGACGGGCGCCGGATCGAAGGCGATCTGTTCGTGGATTGCAGCGGCTTCCGGTCGCTGCTGCTCGGCGAAGCGCTGGGCGTTCCCTTCACCAGCTGGCAGCGCTGGTTCCCTTGCGACCGGGCGCTGGCGGTGCCGAGCGCTTCTGCGGGCCCGCTGCTGCCGTATACGCGCGCGACGGCGGAGCGGGCGGGCTGGCGCTGGCGTATCCCGCTCCAGCACCGCACCGGCAACGGCCATGTCTATGCCAGCGCCTTTGCGAGCGACGCGGAGGCCGCCGACACGCTGCTCCAGGGACTGGACGGTGCGCCTGCTGCCGAGCCGCGCCCGCTGCGCTTCGTCGCCGGCATGCGGGAGCGCCTGTGGGAGCGCAATTGCATCGCGATCGGCCTGGCGGGCGGGTTCCTGGAACCGCTGGAATCGACCAGCATCCACCTGATCCAGTCCGGCATCACCCGTCTGATGAGCCTGTTCCCCGACAAGGGTCATGCTGCGGTCGAGCGGGAGGCCTATAACCGGCTTGCCCGGGCCGAGTATGAGCAGGTCCGGGACTTCCTGATCCTCCACTATCACGCCACGGAGCGCGACGATTCCGACTTCTGGCGCCATTGTCGGACTACGCCGCCGCCGGACAGCCTGGCGCACAAGCTCGAGCTCTGGCGCGCTCGCGGCCGCGTGCTGCCGGAGGCGGGCAGCCTCTTCACCGAGGACAGCTGGATCGCGGTGCTGATGGGCCAGGCGGGTGCGCCCGCGTCCGTCGACCCGCTGGTGGCGACGCTGCCCGTCCAGGAGACGCGACGCTTCCTGCACCACCTGCGCACGGTTATCGGCCAGACCGCCGCCGCCATGCCCGCCCACGACCAATTCATCGCCCGCCACTGCGCGGCATGATCCAGTTGGAGAGACGCACCATGACCTTCGCCCTCCGTCACGCCGGGGTCGCCGCCGCGGCACTGGCGCTCGCCGCCTCGCCGGCGGCTGCGCAGTCCCGCCAGATCAGCGTCGATGTCGGCAAGGCCGGTGTCCCGATCGACCGGGCGTTCGACCTGTCGGTCGGCGCGGACTACGCCGGCACGCTGATCCGCGCCGACAGCCTGGCGCAGCTCAAGACGACGGTGGACGAGCTCGGCTTCCGCTACATCCGCTTCCACGCGATCTTCCACGATGATCTCGGCACCCTGAAGGTCGTCAACGGCAAGACGGTGTACGACTGGACCAAGCTCGACAAGCTGATCGACGCCCTGCTCGCCCGGCGCATCAAGCCGTTCGTCGAGCTCGGCTTCACACCCACCGCCATGGCGACGTCCAAGCAGACCTTGTTCTACTGGAAGGGCAACACCTCGCACCCGGAGCCCAAGGCGTGGGCGGCGCTCGTCGACGCCTTCGTGCGCCATGTCCGCGAACGCTATGGCCAGGACGAGGTGCGCAGCTGGTTCTTCGAGGTGTGGAACGAGCCCAATCTCGACGGCTTCTGGGAAAAGGCCGACCAGAAGGCCTATTTCGAACTGTATGAATCGAGCGCGCGGACGATCAAGGCGATCGACCCTGCGCTGCGGGTCGGCGGCCCGGCGACGGCAGGGGCGGCCTGGGTGCCCGAACTGCTCGCACTTACCGCCTCGCGCAACATCCCGATCGATTTCGTGACCACCCACACCTATGGCGTCGACGGCGGGTTCCTCGACGAGAAGGGGCAGGACGACAACAAGTTGTCGACGAACCCGGATTCGGTCGTCGGCGACGTGCGCAAGGTGCGCGCCCAGATCGATGCCACGCAATACCGCGGCATGCCGCTCTATTTCACCGAGTGGAGTGCCAGCTACAATCCGCGCGACCCGGTGCATGACAGCTACGTGAGCGGTCCGTTCATCCTCACCAAGTTGCGCGCCACCCGCGGCATCGCTCAGGGCATGAGCTATTGGGCGTATAGCGATCTGTTCGAGGAAGCCGGCCCGCCGCCCACGCCCTTCCACGGAGGCTTCGGCCTGATGAACCGCGAAGGCATCCGCAAGCCGGCCTGGTTCGCATACAAATATCTGAACGCGGTGAAGGGCAGGGAGATCGCCACCGGCGACACCGAGGCGCTGGCGGCTACCGAAGGTGGCAAGACCAATGTCGTGCTCTGGGCATGGCGACAGCCGGAGCAGAAGGTGAGCAACCGCCCGTTCTTCACCAAGGTGTTGCCGGCCAAGGCGGACCAACCCGCCGAATTGCGCTTCGCCGGGCTCCAGCCGGGTCGCTATCGGGTCGCGGTGCGGCGCGTCGGCTTCAAGGTGAACGACGCGCACACCCGCTACCTGGAGATGGGCTCCCCCAAGGATCTGAGCGCGGCACAGCTCGCCGAGCTGCAGACGTTGACGCGCGACCTGCCCGAGAAGCAGACGACCGTGCAGGTCGGACGCGACGGCCGGCACGCGATGACGGTGAGGATGCGCAGCAACGACGTGGTGCTCGTATCGGTCGAGCCGGCTGGCGCCGCGCAGCAATAGCGTTCAGCGAGAGAGAAACATGACCGTGAACCGCCGCGAAACCATCCTCTTGGCGCTAGCCTCGGCCGGCGCGACGCTGCCGGGCGGGGCCCTCGCGACGCCCAAGGCTGCGCCTTCTTCCAAACGCGCGCGCTGGGGGACCACGGTCGAGGGGCAGCGCCGGGCCGATCTCGGCAACGGCACCTACCTCAATCCGGTGCTCGCCGGCGATCGGCCCGACCCGAACGTGCTGAAGGACGGGGACGACTATTATGCCGCCTTCTCGTCGTTCCTCTACTATCCGGGCGTGCCGATCTGGCATTCGCGCGACCTGGTGAACTGGACGCCGGTGACCGCCGCGCTCAAGGCGCCGATCGGCAACGTCTGGGCACTCGACATCGCGAAGCACGGCGGCCGCTACTTCATCTACATCCCCGTCTTGGACGACAACGACCCGGGCCGCGCCCTCAAGACCTATGTCATCCACGCACCCAGCATGAAGGGGCCTTGGAGCGAGCCGATCGACATGCGGATCGATGGCCTCATCGATCCCGGCCATGCGGTGGGCGAGGACGGCAAGCGCTACCTGTTCTTCAACGGCGGCAACCGGGTGCAGCTGAGCGACGATGGCCTCTCGGCGGTCGGCAAGGTCCAGCATGTGTATGACGGCTGGCCGATCCCCGAGAGCTGGATCATCGAGGGCTTCGCGCTTGAAGGACCGAAGATCACCCGCAAGGACGGCTGGTTCTACATGTTCTCCGGCCAGGGCGGCACCGCCGGGCCGCCGACCAGCCACATGGTGGTGGTCGCCCGATCGCGCTCGATCGACGGGCCTTGGGAGAATTGCCCGCACAACCCGATCGTGCGCACCGCCAGCCGCGACGAACCCTGGTGGTCGCGCGGCCATGCGACCGCGATCGAGGGGCCGGACGGCAAGTGGTGGCTGGTCTATCACGGCTATGAGAACAGCCTGCGCACGCTGGGCCGCCAGATGTTGCTGGAGCCGATCGAGTGGACCGCCGACGGCTGGCCGCGCGCCAGGGGCGGCGACCTGTCGCGCCCGCTACCAAAGCCCGGCAGCGCGGGCGGTGCCCACGGCCAGCCGCTGTCGGGCTTCGG
The DNA here is from genome assembly GCF_022346685.1 of Sphingomonas sp. ACRSK. Lineage (NCBI taxonomy): Bacteria > Pseudomonadati > Pseudomonadota > Alphaproteobacteria > Sphingomonadales > Sphingomonadaceae > Sphingomonas > Sphingomonas sp. ACRSK. The sequence continues at coordinate 9,625 of NZ_JAKRNR010000013.1, forward strand.
CCCGGACGCGATCGGGAGCAAGCTGACCTTCTGGGCACCGCGCCCGGGCTATCTCGATCGCGCGCGCATCGCCGGCGGCGCGCTGACGCTGGCCGGGCAGGGGACCAGTCCGGCGGATGCCTCGCCACTGCTGTTCGTGGCCGGCGACCGCTCCTACGAGGTGCGCGTCGAGGTGGAACTCGATGGCGCAACGCAGGCCGGGCTGATCCTGTTCTACAACGAGAAGCTGTTCTGCGGCCTCGGCGTCGGGTCGGAGAAGCTCCACGCCTATCGCATCGGCCAGGAGGAACGCTGGCCCGCCGGCGCGCCGATTGACACGCGCCGCCTGCACCTGCGGCTGGTCAACGACGAGGATGTGGTCACCTTCTACTACAGCCGCGACGGAAAGCGCTGGACCAAGGAGCGCTCGTTCGAAGTCGCCGGCTACAACCACAATGTCGCGGACGGCTTCCTCAGCTTGCGGCCCGGCCTCTACGCGGCGGGCGAGGGGAAGGCGACGTTCCGCAATCTGACCTATCGCGCGTTGCAGGGGATCAGCGACAGCGTCCGTCCGTGATCCGGCGGCACCCCTCGCTGGAGCCGGGGTGCCGATGCCGCTTCAGCGCGGCGGACGTGCCAGTGCCTCGGCGATGGCCTTGCGTGCGACGGGGGCCATCCGCGCATAGCCGGCCGCGTTCGGATGCAGGCCGTCGCCGGTATAGGCCTCCGTCAGCATGCCGCGCGCGTCCGCCAGCGGTGCCGCATAGTCGGCAAAGGCGTAGCCCCGCGCCGCCGCGAGCGCCCGCAATCCGTCGTTGATCGCGCGCAGCGTCGCCGGCGGACGCTCCTTGGTCATGTACCCGCGATCCTTGCCATAGTCGTTCACCGGCAGCAGCGCCCCCAACACGACGCGGATGCCCCGCGCGTCGGCGATGTCGGCCATGGCGGTGATGTTCGCGAGGATCGTCTCGGGTGTCTCAATCTGCAGGAAGCCGGACACGTCGTTGGTGCCGCCCAGGATCACCACGGCAGCAGGGCGCAGCGCTACGACATCCTGTTCGAAGCGCACCAGCATCTGCGCCGTCACCTGCGCACCGATGCCGCGATTGACGTAGGGTTTGCCGGGAAAGGCCTTGGCAAGGTCCCAGCCATCGGTGATCGAATCGCCCAGGAAAACGACCCGCTGCTCGCCACGCGCTGGCTGGGGCAGTGCGGCGTTGGCCGGGGCGTAGAGATAGCGCTCGCCGAAGTCCTGCATCAGCGACGGGACCAGCTTCTCGCGGAATGGCCCGCCCCATGGTCCCCAGTCGCGCGACTCGGTGACGGTGCGGCGCTCGGGGCTGCTCTGATAGTGCGGTTCGTCGGCGGCAACGAGCAGCACCGCGCCGGCAAGCAGCAGCGCGATCCGCTTCATGCCGGCAGCACGCCCAGTCGCCGGGCATAGGCGGCGAACAGGTCGGGCCAGGCGGCCGCCGGCACCGTCTTGGGAAGGCGAACGCCGAAGCCGTGGCCGCCCTTGTCGAAGCCGTGGAACTCGGTCTCGCGCTGCTGGTCGAGCATCGCCTGGTACAGGGCGATGCTGTTGGCGATCGGCACCAGTCCATCGTCACTGGCATGCGCCAGGAAGATCGGCGGCGTGGTGGCGGTGACCCGCGTCTCGACCGAGGCGGTCCGCCGCAGCGCTTCGTCCGCGTTCTGCCCGAGCAGCGAGTCCCGCGATCCACCGTGGGTGAACGGCGCCGCAAGGCTGACGACTGGGTAGATCAGCCCGGCAAGGTCGGGCCGGGCGGACTGCTGGTCGGCAGCGACGACGGGCGTATAGGTCCGCTCGTCGTGCCGCGTCGCAAGGCTGCCGGCGAGATGCCCGCCCGCCGAGAAGCCGAGCGCCGCCACGCGCTTGGGATCGACGCCATAGGTCGCCGCACGCGCCCGGATCACGCGCATCGCCCGCTGCGCATCCTGCAACGGAACCAGCGCGCGATCGGCCCAGCCTTCGCCCGGCAGGCGATAGCTTAGGATGAAGCAGGTGACGCCGCGCGCGTTGAGCCAGCGCGCCTGTTCCTCACCCTCGTTGTCGATCGCGAGGAAGCCGTAGCCTCCGCCCGGCACCAGCAGCACCGCCGTGCCGTTGGGCGAGGGCGCACGCCGCACCATCAGCGTCGCCCGATCGATGCCGGTCAGCCAGCGATCGTTGAAGGCCGGGTCCTTGGACTGTTGCGCGACCTTGCCCACCGGCAGGCGGGCCGGGGTGCCCGGCGCCTTGCCGGGCCACAGCTGGATCGTCTCTCCCCAGGCGATTGGCGCGGCATGCGCCGTTGCGCCGACGAAGGGGAGGACCGCGGCCGCTGCGAGCACTTCGCGACGCGACGGCGTCATCACTTCGCCTCGCCGCCTGCGGGGCACACCGCGCCCGCAGGATCGGTCGCGAGCCGGATGTCCGAAATTGCGACGGAGAAGGGCGCGGAGGCGTCGAGCGCGAACGGGGTCGAGACCTTGTCCACCGTCGCGCCGGCAGCGCGGAAGCACTTCAGCGGTACGCGCAGCACATGCCAGCCGGCGCTCCTGTCGAGCGTCGAAGCGATATCCACCCGGCCGCCGCCCAGCGCCAGCCCGACCGCACCGGTCGGCGCCTTGTCGAGGCGATAGGTGACCTGCAGGTTGAGGTCGCCGTTGGTTTCGCGCGTGAGGGCAAGCTCCGGGCCGGAGATCCGCGCCGTGCCCTTGTTCTTCCAGGTCAGTTGCACCGCACCCTCCTGGGCGGTGGCGCTGTCCACCGCCGCGCGGCCGATCGCCGGATCGAGCGACAGCTGGAAGGGCGCCGGCACCCGGCCGCGCGCAAAGAACAGGCTGGTATTGGCGAGGCTGGCGTCGATGCCGGCGACCTCGCTCAGCGCGGGCACCGTGCCCCCCTTGGCGTAGCTCAGGCCATAGCCGAACGGGAACAGCGGGTCGTAGCCGGGCGCGCCGCGGTTCAGCACGAACTGCGCGGCCGTCTTGGGCCAGCTGAAGGCGAGCTTGCCGCTGAAGTCGCGCTTGCCGCCGACCAGCACGTCGGCGACGCCGGCGCCTTCCGACCCCGGGAACCAGGCGGCGACGAACGCATCCGACTGGTTGAGCTCCGGGTTCACCCACATCGGGCGGCCCGACAGGAACACCGACACCGTCGGCACGCCCGCGGCCTTCAGCTTCTTCAGCAGCGCCAGCGCCTGCTTGTCCCCCGCCTCGAACTCCAGCGAGCGAACGTCGCCGCGCATCTCGGCATAGGGCTGCTCACCGAACACCACGATCGCGACATCGGGCTTGGTGGTGAAGCTGCCGTCTGCCGAAAGCGTCGCGGTTCCGCCGCCGGCCTTGGCCGCGGCTGCGATCCCGGCGTAGATCGAGGTTGCGCCGGGGAAGTCGGCGTTGGTGTTGCCGTCGCCCTGCCACGAGAGCGTCCAGCCGCCCGACTGGCGGCCGATGTCGTCTGCCGCTTCACCGGCGACGAGGATGTTGGCGCCCGCCTTCACCGGCAGCACACCATTGTTCTTGAGCAGCACGAGGCTCTTCGCCACCGCCTCGCGCGCCACCGCGCGGTGCTCGGCCGATCCGATCACCTGCGGGCGGCCTTCAAAGGGGCGCGGCGCGTCGAACAAGCCCAGCTTCATCTTCACGCGCAGGATGCGACGCACCGCATCGTCGATGCGCGCCATCGGGATGGTCCCGGCCTTCGCCGCGGCGAGGGTGGTGGTGTAGAGTCCCTTCCAGCTGTCCGGCGCCATTGCCATGTCGAGGCCCGCGTTGAAGGTCGCGGGGCAGTTCTCGTTGGTGCAGCCCGTGATCTGGCCGTGGCCGTTCCAGTCGCCGACGACGAAGCCGTCGAAGCCCATGCGACCCTTCAGCACATCCGTCAGCAGCGACTTGTTGCCGTGCATCTTGGCGCCGTTCCAGCTCGAAAAGCTTGCCATCACCGTCATGGTGCCGGCGTTCACCGCAGCCGGGTAGCCGGCGTTGTGGATCGCGATCAGGGTCGCCTCGTCGACCTGAGTGTCGCCCTGGTCGATGCCGTCCTTGGTGCCGCCGTCGCCGAGGAAGTGCTTCACGCTCGCCGAGACATGCCCTTTTTGGATGCCCCAGTTCGCGGGCTTGCCCTGCAGCCCTTCGACCATCGCGCCTGCATAGGAGGCGACGACTGCGGGATCCTCCGAATAGCCCTCATAGGCGCGGCCCCAGCGATCGTCCTGGGGCACCGCCAGCGTCGGGCCGAACGCCCAGTCGATGCCTGCCGCCGCCGTCTCGACTGCGGTCGCTTCGCCGATGCGGCGGATCAGCGCCGGATCCCGCATTGCGCCCAGCGCGCTGTTGTGCGGGAAGATCGTCGCGCCGACCACGTTGTTGTTGCCGTGTACCGCATCGATGCCGAACATCAGCGGGATGGGGACGTGCCCCGGCCGCTGCTCCAGCGCGACCGCATTGAACGCGCGCGACGTCGCGACCCAGGGGGCCGCAGGCGAGCGATCGGGAGCGCCGATCGGCGGCGAGCTGCCGCCCGCCAGGATTGAGCCGAGTGGATAGGTGCGCAGGTCCTCTGGCGTGATCGAGGCGGTGTCCGCCTGGATCATCTGGCCGATCTTCTCTTCGAGGGAGAGCTTGGCGAGCAGTGCCGTGATCTTGGCCTCGGTCTTGGCGTCCACCAGCGCAGCCGGGCTCTTCGCCTCGGGCCAGCGTGCCGGATCGGCGACCTGTGCTGCCGTTCCGCTTGCCACCATCCCCATCAGGGCGGCGACCGCCCAATAGCCCACGCGACGCATTCCATTCCTCTCCGGCTTTGCCCGCTCTCAACAAGAGCACAGGTCTGATACCGCTATCTACACTTGCTGCTCTGCAGATGCATCAGATGCATCAGATGCGCCCGCACGTCCATGGCTGCCGGTTAGGAATGATGCTCGAAGAGACGAGGGGAAGCCTGACGAAATCTGACCTTCCTGAGATGCAGGGCACATTGCTAATTGAACGCATCACCAACACCGCAGAAGATGGGCGTGAGGCGGCCTGACCGCGCCTGCGCTCTCGTCATCACTTTAATCAGACCGTTCATCGGTTGTGTTAGCGATATCCGGCATGCCATAGACAGCAGCAAGGGCAGCAAGAGCCTAAGAACAATCAAGTGGGGAAGGCGGGGGATGATGGCGCGTATGCACTTGATGCAAACAGCCATGGTCGCGCTCGCCCTGTGCGCTGGTGTCCACGTAAGCGCTCGGCCCGCTGCTTCCCAGTCCTCTCCGTACGAGTGGCGCAACGTCACGGTCGGTGGCGGGGGTTTTGCGCCCGGGATCGTGTTCAGCACCGTCGAGCGCGGGCTCGCTTACCTGCGCACGGACATGGGCGGCGCCTATCGCTGGGATGCGGCCAAGGCGCGCTGGCTGCCGCTGCAGGACGACGAAAGCGAGCCCAGCTACATGGGCATCGAGAGCATCGCTTCCGATCCGGTGGACCCGGACGTCGTCTACATGGCGGCAGGCATGAGCGCCCGGATGCCGGCGGCGATCTTTCGCTCCGCCGATCGCGGCGTCAGTTGGCGCAAGACGGCGGTACCGTTCGCGATGGGGGGCAACGAGGACGGCCGCGGCATGGGCGAACGGCTCGCGATCGATCCGAACGCGCCCGCCACCCTGTTCTTCGGCTCGCGCCACGACGGCCTGTGGCGCAGCGACGATTCGGCGGCGACCTGGCAGAAGGTAGGGAGCTTCCCGCTCCCGGGCCTCGGCAAGCCCGCTCGCCCGCGCACGACCCACGGCGGCCTTTCCTTCGTTCTGTTCGATCGCGCCAAGCGCGGCCGCATCTATGTGGCAAGCGCAGACCCAGGCGCGCAGCACCTGTTCCGATCGGACGACGGCGGGAACGGCTGGCACGCGGTCGCGGGGGGACCGTCCCCTGATCTCCTGCCGGTGAAGGCGGCGATCGGCCGCGATGGCGTCCTCACCATCACCTATTGTGACTATATCGGGCCCAACGGGATCAAGCGCGGCGAAGTCTGGCGGTACGATCCGGCCAAGAAAGCCTGGCACGACGTGACGCCGCTTAAGGGGGCGGCGGCCGTGCCCGGCGGCTACATGGGCGTGGCGGTCGCGGCGAGCGATCCGAACATCATCGCGGTCGCCACGGTGAACCGCTATCAGGGTGGCGATACGGTTTGGCGCTCGGCGGATGCCGGGCGCACGTGGCAGGAACTCTCGGGCACCAGCACGCGCGACGTGTCCGCCACGCCATTCCTCGACTTCGACAAGAAGGCCGACTTCGGTCACTGGATCGCCGGGCTCGCGATCGACCCGTTCGATGCGAACCACGCGGCGTATGTCACCGGCGCGACGATGTACGCGACCAACGGCTTCAACCAAGCCGGCAGCATGCGCTGGGCGCCCTGGACCAGGGGGATCGAGCAGACTGCGGTTATCACCCTCGTCAGCCCCACGGGCGGCGCGCACCTCGTCTCCGGCTTCGGCGATCTCGGTGGTTTTCGCCACGACGACCTCACCCTCTCACCGCCGCGGGTCCACCTCAATCCGTTCCTCACCAACACCAACTCGCTCGATTACGCCGGCAAGGCGCCGGCGGTGCTGGTGCGCAGCGGCAACACGCACAAGCCGGTGGTGCCGGATACCTCGCTCGCGTGGTCGGGCGATGGCGGGACGAACTGGCAGCCGCTGCGCGTTCCGCCAAGCGAAGCCGCCGATGGCGCGCCACCGCCCGAACGCACCGGCAACGCCGCGATCACCGTCTCGGCTGACGGCCGCACCTTCGTGGTGGAGACTAGCCGACCCATCCTGACCCGTGACCGCGGCAAGACATGGCTGGCGGTCCAGGGCCTGCCGGCGCGCGTCCGCGTGACCGCGGACAAGGCCGATCCCCGCCGTTTCTATGCCCTCGATTTCGCCGCGAACCATCTGGTGCGCAGCGACGATGGCGGCGCCACTTTCAAGCCCGCCGCGAGCATCGGTCTTCCCGCCGATCTGTCCGGCGCCCGCGCGATCGGGCGCGAGGCGGCCAACCCGCTGGTCGCGACGCCGGGCCGGGCAGGTGCCTTGTGGCTGCTGGTTGATAGCGACCTCTACCGCTCGACCGACTTCGGCGGGCGTTGGGAACGCGCCACCACCGGCATCGCCATTTCGCGCTACGGCCTCGGCAAGGGTGCGCCTGGCGCCAAATGGCCCGCGCTCTACGCCATCGGCCAGCTCGGGACCACGAAAGGCGTGTTCCGCTCGCTCGACGGCGGGGCGGGGTGGCAACGTATCAACGACGATGCGCATCAATGGGGCCTGCGCCTGCGCATGGTGAGCGGCGACCCGCGGCAGTTCGGCCGGGTCTATTTGGCGACGGACGGACGCGGGATCCTGTACGGCGATCCGAAAGAGGGGGTGAAGTGAACGTTTTCAAACTAGGCACGGCGCTGATCGCGCTCGCGAGTGCCACCAGCGCAGCCGCACAGGCCGGACCGGCCACCGAGTTGCCGCGACTGGAGACCCGCAACGGGCGTCACGCCTTTATTGTCGACGGCGCGCCCTATCTGATGCTCGCGGCGCAGGCCAACAACTCCAGCAACTACCCTGCCATGCTTGCCGAGGTGTGGCCGACGCTCGACCGGATCAACGCCAACACGCTCGAGATCCCCATCGCCTGGCAGCAGGTCGAACCGATCGAGGGGCAGTTCGACCTCTCTTTCCTGCAGGTGCTGCTCGACCAGGCACGCGCGCACGACAAGCGCATCGTTCTGCTCTGGTTCGGCACCTGGAAGAACACCAGCTACGCCTACACCCCGGACTGGGTGAAGCTGAACCCCGGCCGCTTCCCGCGCATGAAGACGCGCGACGGCAAGGATCATGGCGTGCTCAGCGCCCATGGCGAACAGACTTTGGCGCTGGACACCCGCGCCTTCGTCAAGGTCATGGAATATCTGCGGGATCACGACCAGCAAAACACCGTCATTCTGGTCCAGCCACAGAATGAGACGGGCAGCTACCGCAACCCGCGCGACTTCGGTCCCACCGGCAACCGCCTGTTCGCGCAGCAGATCCCTGCCGCACTTGCCCGTAAAACCGGAAAGTCCGGGACCTGGTCGCAGGCTTTCGGCGCCCAGGCGGATCGCGCCTTCAACACCTGGTATGTCGCTTCCTACGTCAATGCGATGGCGGTGGCGGGCAAGAAGGTGAAGCCGCTGCCAATGTACGTGAACGCATCGCTCGCGGGGCCGTCGAACGTGCCCGACCCGGATGGTGTGGCGAGCGGCGGGCCGCAGCAGGACGTGCTCGACATCTGGAAGGCCGCCGCCCCGGCGATCGATTTCCAGGCGCCCGACATCTACGACCGCAAGAGCGAGAACATCGTCCAGTATCTCGACAAGTACGCGCGCCCCGACAATGCGCTGATGGTGCCGGAGATCGGCAACGGGAAGGAGTTCGCCCGCTTCTTCTACCCGACGATCGGCCTCGGCGGGATCGGCTTTGGGCCCTTCGGCATGGACGACACCGGTTACTTCAACTACCCGCTCGGCTCCGACCGGCTCGACAAGGAGACGCTCGACGCCTTCGCCTTGCCGTACAAGGCGGTGGGTTCGATCATGCGCGACTGGGCCCGGATTGCCGCTACCCGCCCGACCTGGGGCGCGGCCAAGCCCGACGACGGCGCCGCTGTTTCCACCGTCCTGGGCGGCTGGAAGATCACCGGCAGTTGGGGCGAGTGGCAGTTCGGCAACAAGGAGTGGACCTGGTTGAAGTCCGAGCCGGCACCCTGGGCCTCGCAGCCGATCGGCGGCCTTGCGGTGGCACAGATGTCCGACACCGAATTCCTGCTGGTGGGCGATCACGTCCGCGTCCGCTTCGAGCCGGAGACGCCTGGCGCCATGGTGCTGCGGATCGAGGAAGGCAGTTTCGCCGAGGGCAAGTGGGTGATGAAGCGGGTGTGGAACGGCGACCAGACCGATTATGGAATCAACCTGATCGACCGGCCGCAGGTATTGAAGATCACGACGGGCCGCCGCGCTGAATGCGCGGCCAGAGGGGATGCAGATAGCTATGATTATGAACAAGGTTTTCGTCTCGGCGCTGTTGGTCGGTAGCGCTATCGCCTCGCCCGCGCTCGCGCAGAGCGGCGCGTTCCAGAAGATCGCCGGCGGCGTCGCGGTGACACCGGCGTCCGGCCCGTCCGCGCGTGTCGAGGTGACGGTGCATGGCGATGGCATCATCCACGTCGTCGCCACGCCGCGCGACATGGCGAGCGGCCCGCTGGTACCCAGCCTGATGGCGCCCAATCCGCCCGCCGCCGGCAAGTTCACGGTGCAGGAGCAGGGGGGCTACGTCACCCTCGCGGCCGCCAAGTCGACGGCGCAGGTCGCGCTCGCGACCGGCGAGGTGCGCTTCCTCGACGCGGCCGGCAACGTGCTGCTGAACGAGGCGGGCGCCACCACCTTCGCCCGCACCACTGCGGACGGCAAGCCGTTCGTCACCGTGTCGCAGCAGTTCAACCGCGGCACCGACGAGGGTGTCTACGGCCTCGGCCAGCACCAGAATGCCTACATGGACAATCTGGGCGAGGACGTCGAACTCGCGCAGCACAACATGGACATCGGCGTGCCGTTCATGGTGTCCACCAAGGGCTACGGCCTGTTGTGGGACAACAACTCCATCACCCGCTTCGGCAATCCCAAGCCCTACCGGTTCGTGGGCGAGGGGATGAAGGTCTCGTCCGGCGGCAAGCCGGGCTGGAAGGCCGAGTATTTCCTGGACGGCAAGCCGGTGGTGACCCGCCAGGAAGCGACGATCAACTACCAGTACATCCGCGACCAGGCGAACTGGCCCGAGGCGGCCAAGGCAAAGACCGAGGCGGCGACCGGCGGGCAGAATACCGCGGGCAACGCGGTGCAGAAGCAGACGGTGATCTGGACCGGCGACGTGATGCCGACCAGCACCGGCACCCACCGCTTCCAGCTCTATGGATCGAGCTATTTCAAGGTCTTCGTCGACGGCAAGGAAGTGCTGAACCGCTGGCGGCAGAACTGGAACCCCTGGTACGCCAATTTCGACGTGCCGATGACCGCCGGCAAGGCCGCCAACGTCCGCATCGAATGGGAGCCCAACGCCGGCTACATGGCGCTGCTGCACAGCGACCCGCTTCCCGCCGAGGACCGCAACTCGATCTGGTTCACCAGCGAAGTGGGGCAGGCCAAGAACTATTGGTTCATCCCCGGCGGCAGCATCGACGGCGCGATCGCCGGCTATCGCCAGCTGACCGGCAAGTCCGAGATGATGCCCAAGTGGGCGTACGGCTTCTGGCAGTCGCGCCAGCGGTACGACACGCAGGACGAGGTGACCGGCGTCGTCGCCAAGTACCGCGAGCTCAAGATCCCGCTCGACAACATCGTGCTCGACTGGCGCTATTGGCGCGACGACGATTGGGGCAGCCATCGCTTCGATGCGACGCGCTTCGCCGATCCGAAGAAGATGATCGACACGGTGCACGCCGACCACGCGCGCTTCATGATCTCGGTCTGGCCGAAATTCTATCCGACCACCGATACCTACAAGGAGCTTGAGGCCGCCGGTGCGGTGTACAAGGGCAACCTGGAGATGGGGAACAAGGACTGGGTCGGCCCCGGCTATGCCAGCACCTTCTACGATCCCTATTCGCCGGAAGGTCGCCGCCTCTTCTGGAAGCAGATCGAGGAACGGCTGGCGAAGCTCGGCACCGACGCCTGGTGGGCGGATGCCAGCGAGCCCGACATGCACTCGAACCTCTCGATCGAAGAGCGCATCAAGACGATGGGGCCGAACGCGATCGGACCGGCGACGCAGTATTTCAACAGCTTCCCGCTGATCAACGCAAAGGCGTTCTACGACGGCTGGACCTCGTTCAAGCCGGACGTGCGCCCGTTCCTGCTCACCCGCTCGGGCTTCGGCGGCTTGCAGCGCTACAGCTCGGCGATCTGGTCGGGCGATATCGCCAGCCGCTGGTACGACCTGAAGGCGCAGATCTCCGCTGGCGTGAACGCCTCCATGTCGGGCATCCCCAACTGGACTCACGACATCGGCGGCTTCGCGCTGGAGGATCGCTACGCCACCAAGACGCCGAAGCCGGCGGATCTCGACGAATGGCGTGAACTCAACCTGCGCTGGTTCCAGTTCGGCGCGTTCAGTCCGCTGTTCCGCAGCCATGGCGAATTTCCGTATCGCGAGATCTACGAGATCAGCCCGGAAGGCTCGCCGATGCGGCAGTCGATGGTCTGGTACGACCAGCTTCGCTACCGCCTGATGCCGTATATCTACACGGTGGGCGCCGACACCTACATGAAGGACGGCAGCATCATGCGGGCGCTCGCAGCCGACTTCCCGCAGGACAAGGTCGCGCGGGATCTCGCCGACGAGTATCTCTTCGGGGACGCGTTCCTGGTCGCGCCCGTCGTCGAATACAAGGCGCGCAGCCGGCAGGTGTATTTCCCCGGCACGGGCATCTGGTACGATTTCTCTTCGGGCCAGACCTATCGCGGCGGGCAGACGGCGACCGTTGCGGCGCCGGCGGAGCGCATGCCGCTGTTCGTCCGTGCCGGTGCGATCGTGCCGATGGGGCCGGTGATGCAATATACTGATCAGGATCGCAGCGCACCGCTGACGATCACGGTGTATACGGGCGCCGACGGCAGCTTCTCGCTCTACGAGGACGACGGCACCAGCACCGCCTACAAGCAAGGCGCGTTCAGCCGCATCCCGATCCGCTACGACGAGCGCACCGGCGCGGTGACGCTCGGCGCACGCGAAGGGAAGGGCTGGACCGGTATGCCCGCCAGCCGCGCGATCCGCATTCGGTGGGTGAGCGAAGGCAAGCCGGTGACCGATGCCGACGCGTATGACGCGCAGGTGACGTATACCGGCCGCGCCCTTACGATCCCGCGGAAGTAACCCGGCAACCCAATCCTCCCCATCTTTGATGGGGAGGGGACCGCCGCCATAGGCGGTGGTGGAGGGGCAGAGCCACGAGCGCCACGCCGCGGCCTCCCCTCCAACATGCTACGCTAGGTTCCCCTCCTCAGCAGAACTGGGGAGGAGCGGAATGTCCACAAGTGGGTGGAAAGCGGAACGTCGGCTAATCTCTTCGAAAACAGAGAATGCAGACGGGTATCGGAGATAGCGCTAGCAGCGCGAACACGATGAATCCGCCGACGTCACCTCCGAGATCAAATCCAAAAAACGCGAACCTAAACACTACCATCGCGGCGATAACGAGAGTGTATCCGACCGCTGCGGCCCGAGCCGTGATGTCTGCCTTGCTGGTCACTCGACCAAAGATACCGCATTGCTGAACAACCGCAATTAGGGGCCGCATTCCGACCAGTGAATGTCAGGATCTGGGCGGAAGCCGCCATGTCGTTATCCCGCGCAGGCGGAGAGCTATAAGCTCCGGACGTCGTGATGGAGGCGAACGTTGAGCATATGGATTTCTGCCTCCGCGGTGGGGCGGGTGGGATTGCCGCTGCACTCAAACTTCCCTTTGTGGAAGGACTCGCGCCACCTCAAACCAATCCGAAACCCTCCAGCTTGACCACCGGTACGAACCCGTCGCCCCGCGGCACAGTGAGCGCCAGCCCGTCCGCCCGCTGCGTAACCTCGACGCGCCCACCGCCCAGCAGCGTTGCCCGCGCAACCCGTCCGTTCCACCGCCCGCGTCCGAGCGCCGCAATCGTTACCGGCCGCGTCGGTCGCTTCAGGAACAGCACGTACAGCGCACCCTTGTTCACCGTGAACCGCACGTCCCGCTCGTCGAAGCCCTTGAACGCGCCTTCGTTCTGCATGCCTGCGCTAAGCCGCGTCGGGCCTTCGCCATACACGCGCCATGGCCGCGAGCCGAAGATCGCCTCGCCGTTCACCGCCATCCAGCCGGCGAGATCGTCGAGGATCCGCTCCTCCTCCGCGTCGATGCTGCCGTCCCCGCGCTGCGGCACGGAAAGCAGCAGGTTGCCGTTCTTCGACACGACGTCGGCCAGCCGCTGCACCACGTCCTCGGCGCTCTTGTAGCTTTTGTCGGTGAAGCGGCTGCGGTTGTAGAACCAGTCCCCGATGCACGTGTCGGTCTGCCACGGCTCGTCCCACAACCGGTCGGAAAAGCCGCGCTCGACATCCTGCACCACGCCGAACCGGGCATAGGGCTTCAACTGCTTGGCGGTGAGCACCACGTCGATGTTGCCGTGCCACTCGATCGAGCGGTTGTAGTAGTGCGCCGCCGCCTCGAGCCCGGTCTGGCCGAACGGCAGCTCGTAATTGTCGAAATAGCACAGGTCCGGGCGATACTTCTCGATCAGCTCCTGCTGGCGCAGCAGCCATTGCCGCACGAAGCGGCGGTCGTGCGGGGGTGCCGTCTCGATCCACTGGCCGTCGTGCTGGTCGTGCCAGGCGTTCATCGCAGCGATGCTGTCGATCCCGTCGGGTGCCACCATATGGCGCCCGGTGTAGAGCTCCTGCGGGTCCAGCCCGTCCCACCATTGCCCGCGGCCGTCGGCCTTGGTCAGCCGGTACGCGTCATAGCGCTCGCCCTTGCGCGGGCCGACCGGATCATAGCCATAGGCCGGCTGGTACCAGTGCCATGCGTGCGAGATGTGGTTTGAGACGCCGAAGCGCAGCCCGGCCCGCCGCGCCGCACGTTCCCAGATGCCGACCACGTCGCGCTTCGGCCCGATCGCGGTCGCATTCCACGCGTGGTGGCTGCTGTCGAAACAGTCCAGGTTGTCGTGATGGCAGGCGAGCGACACGAAATACTTGGCCCCCGCCCGGACGAAGCGCTGCATCAGCGCCTCCGGCTCCCAAGCTGCGGCGGTCCAGCGCGGGAACAGGTCCTTCATCCCGAACTCGGCCGGATGGCCATAGGTCTTGCGGTGGAAGTCGGCCATCGGATGGCCCTGCATGTACAGGAACCGCCCGTACCAATCGCCCTGCTCGGGTACCGCCTGCGGCCCCCAGTGCGACCAGATGCCGAACTTCGCGTCGCGGAACCACTCGGGGTACCGGTAATGCTGCACCAGCGACGGCCAGTTCGGTTGCACCCGCTCGCCCCGCGCGGCGATCAGGGCAGGGGCCGCCAACGCGGCAGCGATCACGGTACGCCGCGATGGTCCTTCGGTCACTTCGTCCTCCCCCGCCTCGAGAGCGCCGGCAAGGACCGGCGTTCCGCAAGATCGTTCACCGCGGCACGCCGTCGCCTGAGTAATGCGCCGGGACTGCTCCGCCGTTCCTGTTCCTGGCGTATGGACGCGCGATGGACAAGGCGATAGCGCTATCAAGATGCTGCTGCACCGCAGGCGCGTGTTCTCAGCGGTCGTCTGGCGGCGGCTTCTTGCCGCGTCGGTTGTCGCGAGGCAGCACGAAAAGGGGAGGGGCATGAGGATCATCGGAACGGCTATCGCAGCCGCAGCGACGCTTTCGACACCGGTGGCGGCGGCGCAGGAGACCGCGGTGCCGCGGATCGTCACCCGGGACGGCCGCCACGCGTTGATCGTCGACGGCGCACCCTTTCTGATCCTTGGCGCGCAGGTGAACAACTCCAGTGCGTGGCCTTTCGCGATGGCGAAGGTCTGGCCGACCATGGAAGCGCTGCACGTCAACACGGTAGAGGTTCCGATCGCCTGGGAGCAGGTCGAGGCCAAGGAGGGGGTGTTCGACTTCTCCTATCTCGATCTGTTGCTGGCACAGGCACGCGAGCGGAACCTGCGCCTCGTCCTGCTGTGGTTCGGTACGTGGAAGAACACCAACCCCCAGTATACGCCGGCTTGGGTGAAGCTGGACAACAAGCGCTTCCCCCGGATGCGCGCGCCGGACGGCACCAACCACTATGCCCTGTCGCCGTTCGGGCGCGAGACGCTCGCCGCCGATCGCCGTGCCTTTTCCGCCTTCATCCGCCACCTGAAAGAAGCCGATGCGCAGAATACGGTGGTGATGGTGCAGGTGCAGAACGAGCCCGGCTCCTATGGCCTGCCGCGCGACCACTCGCCCGAAGCGGACGCCGCCTTCGCCGGACCCGTGCCCGCCGCATTGCTGCGCCAGATGAAGAAGCGGCCGGGTGACTGGGCCACGGTGTTCGGCCGCGATGCCGAGCTGTATTTCCACGCTTGGCACGTCGCGCGCTATATCGATCAGGTCGCGGCGGCAGGCAAGGCGGTCAAGCCGATCCCCATGTATGTCAACGCCGCGCTTCCCGGCGATCCGTTCACCTACCAGGAGCCGAAAAGCTACGCGAGCGGCGGACCGGCCAACACCGTGATCGACGTGTACAAGGCCGCGGCCCCGCACCTGGATGCGCTGGCGCCCGACATCTACAACCCCGATCACAAAGCCTATCGGGGGTTCCTCGATGCCTATGACCGGCCGGACAATCCGCTGTTCGTGCCGGAGACCGGCCACGCCAAGGAGTATGCCCGATACTTCTTCGAGGCGGTCGGGCGGGGCGCGATTGGCTGGGCGCCGTTCGGCGTGGACGGCAACCGGTATCTCTCCACGCTGCCGCTGACGGCCAAGCTGAACGACGAGGCCATCGCGCCGTTCGCGGCGCATTTTGCCCTGTTCCGCCCCATTGCGCGGTTGTGGGCAAGGCTCGCTTTGGACGGCAAGACCTGGGGTGCGGCGGAACCCAATGACCCGGCCGACGAGCACAAGCAGGTGATGCAGCTCGGCAAATATGTCGCCACCGCCACCTTCGGTCGCCCCGACTTTGGCATGGCACCGCCCAAGGGCAATCCCGATCCTTCCGGCGGCGTCGCGATCGCCGAACTCGCGTCGAACGAATATCTGGTCACGGGCTTTCGTGCGCGGGTCGACTTTGATCTGGCGGACAAGCGCGCCGCCAATCTGATCTACGACCGCATCGAGCAAGGCCATTATGACGAGCATGGCCGATGGGTATTCGAGCGCGTGTGGAACGGCGATCAGGCGGATTGGGGGCTGAACTTCACCGCCGCTCCGCAATTGCTGCGGGTGAAGCTTGCCAGCTATCCGAAGCGATAGTGCGGCAGGCAAAGAGGGGATGGCGACGCGTTCGTCGTTGACGGCGATCGCGCCGGTCATGCCGTCCGCCTAGACCGAACGACGTTCAAGCTCCGCGGTCTGGCGGTGCCAGCGAATACCGCCCGGAGCACGTCCCGTTGCCCCCGGCGGGGCGCTTACTCGATGCTGCAGGCCGGATTGGCGACAGTGCTCGCCAGCGGTGAGACACGTCGAAGCTACATTAAAAGCAGCATCTAGGGATTTCGTCCACGCGCGATATCGCGGGTAAAACGTATACCATCCGTTTTGGTGCAGTCTCGTCGACCCTATTCCGATCGCAGAGCGGACGTTCCATTGTCCTAAACGGTTAACTTATTTCAGCCCGGTGTAGCTGAGGTTTCGAAGTCCCGTTCACGCGCCTGACGCCTCGACCGATATTGACATATTCTTGCCGCCTGCGAGCATCGTCGAAAACAGGGAGACGGATGATGATTCAGGGAGGCCCCACTGCAGCTCGGCAATAGCCTGATGGCGGCCCGCATCCGCGGAAAGGATTGGTCATCGACCGAATTGGGGCCGCGGCCGCAGTGGCCACTGGAACTTACCACGACGCTGGGCCTGATCCTCGACTCTGCCTTTCCGCAAAGCCTGCTCTGGGGCGACGACTTCGTCACCTTCTTCAACGACGCCTACACGGTCATCTTGGGCAAGAAGCCCGATGCACTAGGGCGCCCCTATCGGGAAATCTGGGCGGAGGCCTGGGACGAGGTCAGCGGGATTGTCAACGCAGCGATGCGCGGTGAGGCGAGCTTTCACGAGAACCTGCCGCTGGAGCTAGATCGGGGCAGCGGCCCACAAAAGGACTGGTGGACCTTCTCCGTTTCGCCGGTGCGCTATGCCAACGATGAGGTGGGCGGCGTTCTCGTCACCGCGTGGGAGACGACCAAGCTCGTCCTAGCAGAGCGCGAAGCCGTGCATCAGGCGAAGGAACTCGAGCGGTTCAGCGCCCTTGTTCCCGAAATGCTCTGGGTAACGCGGGTTCCGAACCACGTTGCGTGGGCGAACCAGCGGATGATCGACTTCCTCGGCGTCGATCCGACGACCATCGGAGACGATTGGCCGTCCATCGTCCACCAGGACGACGTCCAGGCGATCCGCCTGCGCTTCGAAAAGGCGCTCTCCCGGCGCACGACCTTCGAAAGCCGTCACCGGCTGCGGCGGAACGACGGCCAGTATCGCTGGGTGCTGGTGCGGTCCGAACCCGTGCTGGACGCAGATGGCGAGATCGAGGGCTGGTACAGTGCCGCGACCGATGTGCACGATTGGCATCTCGCCATGGAGTCGATCCACTCCAAGGAAGAGTTGTTCGAAACCTTCGCACATTCCAGCCACAAGGTGCTCTGGATCGTCGATCTCGAAACCCAGCAGATCGACTATCTCGCCGGCGACACCACGCATCTTTGGGGAGAACAGACGGCTTCACAGCTCCGGAGCTGGAGCGATTGGCTGGGGACGGTCCATCCCGACGACCGGGACCGGCAGATCGATTTCCTGCCGCGCCTGCAGGCAGGGGAGCTGATCTGCGAGGAATATCGCGTCGTCGGCGGCGACGGGCAGATCCGCAAGATACGGGAAACGCTGTTTGCGGTACCCGATCGGGAAGGCGGCATCCGCAGCGTCGGAGGCATCGCCGAGCGCATCGATGCGCAAGACCATCAGCAGATCTATCTGGTCGGCCTGGAGCCGGGTGAGGAGGCGCGCCTGGCTGGCCGTTTCTGGCGGCGCGGCTACAAGCCTCGCACGTTCGAGACGATCGAGCAGTTCGTGAAGATCGCCACTGCTCTTCAGGCGGGCTGCATCTTGTTCAGCGTTCCCAGCGCTCCCAACAGCCTGGGGCGGATACTGGGCGCCTTGGGGAACCGCCGTCGGTCGTTCCGGATCATCGCCCTCACGCCCGAGCACGGCAATGCTCAGGAGGTCCGCTCCCTGATGAAGATGGGCGCGTTCGATGTGCTGCCCGGAACCGGGGGCGGGGAGGAGCAACTCCTGCGGGCGGTGCGGGAGGCGCTTCACGCCGTGACCGAGCGGGAGGAAGCCAGCGCTCCCGGCGCACAGTCCGCCCGCGAGCGGCTCGCTGCATTGTCGCCGCGCGAGCGAGAGGTACTCAGCCGGCTGCTCACCGGGTTGAGCAGCAAGCTGATCGCCAAGGAACTCGGGCTCAGCCCCCGCACCATCGAGGTGCATCGGGCCAACATCAAGGACAAGCTGCAGGTGGGGACCATGTCCGAGGCGATGGCGCTGGCCGCTTCGGCCGGCCTGGCCTGAGCGGCCAGGCAGGTGAAACTGGTTTCCAGAAAGTAAATGCCGGCGTGCGGTTCTACGTAGTCACTTAGGGGCTTGGTCCAATAGGATCGGCCTTTTCCCTCAAATACATAGATGTCCGGAGACGCGACTTTCCCGAACGCAAGTTCGGGCAAGACAGGGCGTCGTCTCCGCAGGCGGCGTGAGCCGTCGAAGGACGTGGCCGGAGACCGTCGGATGGCGAGACTTCCGGGACCAAGAGGGAGATGATGCGCCGTGAGCCCACAGACGAGTGACAATGTCGCTGCCGATGCCACCCCTGCTGGCACGACCAACTTCACTCCGGGAACGACGGACGTCGTAAAGCTCCCCTATACGCCCGCCGAGGTCACGGGCTTCGCGCGCGAGGGCGACGCGCTGGTGGTCCGCCTGCAGGACGGAGGCGCCGCGCGGGTCGAGAATTTCTACACGCCGGGCGCGGATAGCACGCCCAAGGACCTGCTGCTGCAGGGCAGCGACGGCCGCGTTTGGCTCGCGCGCGCGCCGGTAGGCAGCACCGAATTCAGCTTCATCGAAGTCGCCGCAGGCGACCAGTTGGTCGGCGGCGCGGTCGGTGCCGGCGCGGCCAGCGGCCTCGGCGCCTTCGCCGGCCCGCTCGCGGGCATCGCTGCCGGTTTCGCAGGCGGCCTGGTCGGCGGCGCGATCACGGGCGACGAGTCCGAGGACTCCGATGCGGATGCGGACGCTGACGCCGACGCTGATGCGGACGCTGATGCGGACGCCGACGCCGACGCCGACGCCGACGCAGACGCAGACGCAGACGCTGACGCTGACGCCGACGCGGATGCGGACGCCGATGCGGACGCTGATGCGGACGCCGACGCTGATGCCGACGCTGACGCCGATGCGGACGCTGATGCCGACGCGGACGCGGACGCTGATGCCGACGCGGACGCTGATGCTGATGCTGATGCGGACGCCGACGCTGATGCCGACGCCGACGCCGATGCGGATGCGGACGCGGACGCTGATGCGGATGCTGATGCGGATGCGGATGCGGATGCGGATGCTGATGCTGATGCTGATGCTGATGCTGATGCTGATGCTGATGCGGATGCGGACGCCGACGCCGACGCCGACGCCGACGCTGATGCTGACGCCGACGCGGATGCTGATGCTGACGCGGATGCGGACGCCGACGCCGATGCCGACGCCGACGTCGTCGCTTACGACGACATCGTCACGGCGGAGATCGACATCGCGGCGGCCGTTACGACGCGTACCGCTTCCGACAGCACATCCGTGCTGCTGAACGTGGGCACCTTCTCCGATACCTTCGTGTTCGAGGTGCCGTCAGGTGCGGTGACCGATGCGACCTTCGAGATTACGGTCGGCGGCCTGGCCGGGGTGCTGCCCAACGCGACGGCGGTGCTGGAAGTGCAGACGGATGCCGGTTGGGTGCGGATTGGGGACGCCTCGCAAGGCGGGCTGCTCGATCTGCTTACCGTTGCAGGACGCGGCTTCACCGTCACTGCCGACGATCTGCAGGCCGGCAACTACCGCCTCACCTATGGGGGCGGCGGTACGCTGGGCGTGGGCACCACGATCAATCTCCAGGCGGGTCTGGAGGACACCAGCCTGACGAACTTCGAGGTCGTGTCCGCTCTGGCGATCACCGGCAACGTGTTCGACGCGTCGGAAGCCGGACCTGCGGACGAGCGCGGCCCGAACGACGGAGCAGTGCTGCAGGTGCTCGACGAGGGCGTCTATGTCTCCGTCACGGAACCCACGGAGGTCACGGGTGAATTCGGGACGCTGGTGATCAATCCCGACGGCAGCTTCACCTATACGCCGAATGCGGACGTGGAGGCGAGTGCCATCGGCCAGGTCGACAGCTTCAGCTACCAGCTGCTCGGGCCGGACGGTCCGTCACAAGCGACGCTGAATGTCCGCCTCGACAGCCCGGACGCGGACATCATCTGGGACGCGACGGACTTCGAAGCGCCCGGCACGGCGGTGGTGGCAGTCGGTGACACGGCCGAGGCCGGCATCGTGCTGGGGCCGCGGGTCGGTGATCCCCAAACGGTTTCCGACGCGATCGAAATCACCGGGCTCATCACGTTGGGGAGGGTATCCGACACGTACCGGTTCGACGTCGCACCCAACACGACCGAGGACTTCACCCTCGACGTGGTCTCGAATTCGGGTGCGAGCCTGCTCGGTGCGACGACCTTCGTGCTTCAGCGCCTGGACGGCACGCAGTGGGTGGACGTGCGGAGTGCGACCGGCGGTTCGCCGATCGAGTTGCTCGGCCTCACCGGCGGCGGCATCCGGGCGGAAGCCGAGGACCTCGGGCCCGGGAACTACCGGGTACGCGTGTCGGTCGATGGCCTGGGCCTGGGGACGAACGTCACGGGCACTGCCACGCGCGTGACGACCTATCCGGGCGAGTTGGAGGCCACGGGCGTCGTGGCGACGAGCGGCAATGTGCTCACCGGAGACGAAGGCGCGGGCAGCGATGTGCTGGGGTCGCAGAACACCATCCTGCGGATCGAGCGGGCCGAGGGCGACTTCGTGGCACCGGGATACGGCGGCCAGCGTGTCGTCGGCGACCACGGCGTGCTGCTCATCGAGGCAGACGGGGATTTCACCTACACCCCGCTCGTGGATGATGCCGGCATCGACCAGACCGACCGGTTCACTTATCAGCTCGTGCATCCCAACGGCGAGACGATCACGGCCGAACTGGTGATCACGATCGGGGAGGCCACGGGCGGAGTACTGGTGGCGGACACTGTCCAGCCGGACGAAGTCGCGCTGCTGGACCTGGATGTCGAGGTGACGGCGCTGGATGGGCTCGCCGCGCTGTCCCTTTCCACCGACGAGGGGCACGAAGCCAGGCTACCGTTGGACCCGGCAGGAATGCCGCTTCCGGCGGAGGATCCGGCCATGCAGGATGCCACCCTGCCGGCGCTCGACGGGGACACCGTCGTCCTGGCCGGGTTGGACCACCTGGATGGCTATGCTGAGGGCGCGGACGCGCAGCCGGTGCTCGTCGGCCCGGATGCGGACGGGATCACCCTGCCGGCGTTCGAGGACGTGTTGGAGGTCGAGCCTGTGGCGGATCAGGAGACCGGCCCGTCGGCAACTCCGGACGCTGCGGACGGTCCTCATGTCGAGACGGAAGTGGCCGTCGAGATAGAACCCGTCATCCTGGTCGAGAGCCCCTTGCACGATCCGTGGGCGAATGCCGCGTCTCACGTCTGATCAAGGGGCATCGCAGGTAAGCAATCCCCGCCGCCGACAGCCATCGCGC
This sequence comes from Sphingomonas sp. ACRSK, assembly GCF_022346685.1. Taxonomy (NCBI): domain Bacteria; kingdom Pseudomonadati; phylum Pseudomonadota; class Alphaproteobacteria; order Sphingomonadales; family Sphingomonadaceae; genus Sphingomonas; species Sphingomonas sp. ACRSK. The sequence continues at coordinate 31,213 of NZ_JAKRNR010000013.1, forward strand.
TGCCGGCGGTGGCTTGCCGCGGCAGTTGGCTTCGCGATGATCGGGGGCGGGACGTTCCCTTTGGCCTACGCGCAAGAGGGAGTGCCCGCGTCTGGTATCGGACCACCGGCACCCCCGGGGTTCGAGCCGCTGGGCGCGCTCTCGCTGGAGATGGCCGTCCGCCGCGCAGTCGAATGGAACCCCTCGATCGAGGAGGCGGTGGCGAGGATCGGCGCAGACGAGGCGGAGGTTCGCGTCGCACGTGCGGGCTATTACCCGACGATCCGTGGCGGCGTCGGCACGCAGTACGACAACCGCTTGCGCAACACGGCCTGGCTTCCGCGCCCGCAGATCTCCGTCTCCCAGATGATCGTCGACTTCGGGAAGGTCTCCAGCGACGTGGCGGCGGCGCGTGCGGGGGTGGACATCAGCCGCGCTCAGATGTTGCTGGCAGTGGACAGCCTGGTTCGCGATACCGCCCAGGTGGTCGTCGAGATCCAGCGGCATGAGGCGCTGCTCGCGGTCGCGGACGCCCAGCTCGAAAGCGTGCTGGCTATCAACACGCTGGTACAGCACCGGACCCGCAACGGCGCCAGCACCCGGTCGGACGCGGTACAGGCGGAGGCGCGGGTGGAGGCCGCCCGCGTCTCCGTGCTGGAGATCCGCGGCCAGCTGGAACGGTGGCGTGGCGTTCTCAGCTACCTGATCGGCAGCAAAGCACCCGTCACGGCCGTCCGGTCCGAGGCGCCCGCTTGGCTCGACCAGATGTGCGAGGGGCCCGACCCAAACTGGACCCAGGTGCCGACCATCCAGGAGGCGAGTGCGCGCCGGGAAGAAGCGACCGCGCGCCTGCGCCGCAGTCGTGCCGACGCCCTGCCGACGCTGTCGCTGGACGCAGGCGCTGCCGCGGACCTGCGCGACCCGATCTCATCCTCGAGCAACTATAATTTCGGGCTCTCGCTCTCCAGCAGCTTGTTCCAGGGAGGTGCTTCCAAGGCGCGACGGGCAGGCGCGGAGCAATCGCTGCGGGCCGCCACCGCCGCCGTGGAGGCCAGCAACCTCGCCGTCGAGCGTGCTTTGGCGGAGGCACGCCAACAGATCCCCAGTCTTCGCCAGCGGCGGGCTTCGCTGGGGATCCGCGAAGCGATGATGCGCGAGACCGGCAAACTCTACCGCCTGCAGTATCTGGAGATGGGGACACGCACGCTGATCGACCTGCTCAACGCCGAGCAGGAACTCCACCAGGTGCTGTTCGATGGCGTGAATGCGCAACATGACCTGCGGCGGCTCGGGCTCGACTGCATGTTCAACAAGGGCCAGTCGCGCGATCGCTTCGCGCTGAACGGCATGCGGGTCCGCGGAGTGACCTTATGAAGTACGAGCCGATCCATGGCGTCGCGTCGGAGGACGTCGTAGAGGCAGCCGCCGCGCAGGAGATGACGGATCGCTGGGTGGCTGCCTTGCGGCAGGTCGCGACGCAGTTCCGGCTTCCGCAGTCGATGCAGTCGGCACGCCTCTTCTCCGCATGGGATGGGGCAACCGAGCCGCGCGACCGGATCGTGAACCTGGCCGCCCGCATGGGCCTGCGGGTGAAGTTCGAGGGGCCGCGGCTGCTGGGAGGGGAGCTGTCCCCCTGGCGCTTGCCGATGATCGTCCAGCTTCGGAACGGGCAAGTGGGCGTGTTGACCAGCGCGGGCGAGGGAGGCGAAGCGAGTGTCCTGCTGGATGGCCTGGACGAACCTCCGGTCACAGTGCGGCTTGCCGAGCTCCGGGAGGCTGCGGAACTGGTGGTGCTGGCACGCCCGGCACGCGGCATGTCGGACGCCCGGATCGACGCCTATGTCGAACCGTTCGAACCCAAGTGGTTGTGGAAGTCGGCCTTCCAGGAGCGCCGTGCCTATGTGCCGGTGCTTGCGGCGTCGCTGCTGGTACATCTCCTGGGTCTGACCGGGGTCCTGTTCTCCATGCAGGTCTACGATCGCGTCGTTCCCGCGGAGTCGTTCCCGACCCTCTACGTTCTCTTCGCCGGGGTGCTCCTAGCGATCGGCTTCGATTTCGTGCTGCGGCAGCTGCGTACCGGCGTCATCGACCTGCTGGGGAAGCGGGCGGATCTGCGCATCTCGGACCGGGTGTTCGGGCACGCCCTGCGGGTCCGCAACAGCGCGCGGCCGGTGTCGACCGGAAGCTTCACGGCGCAACTGCGCGACCTGGATCAGGTACGCGAGTTGATGACCTCCACGACCGTGGCGGCTATCGCGGACCTGCCGTTCTTCTTCCTGTTCCTGGTGATCTTCTGGTTCATCGGCGGCACGCTGGTGCTGGTGCCGCTCGTCGCGCTCGTGTTGCTGGTGGTTCCCGCCGTGCTCGCCCAGCCGAAGCTTCGCGCCTATGCGGTCGAGGCTGCTCGCGAAGCTTCGCTCCGCAGCGGCATGCTGGTGGAGGTGGTTCAGGGCCTGGAGGACATGAAGACCCTTCAGGCGGAGGAGCGCTTCCAGCAGCACTGGAACCACCTCAACGCGGTCACGGGAGAGGCGCAGCTGCGGCTGCGGGGTCTGACTGCCCGCCTCGTATCCTGGACGCAAACCGTCCAGACGGGCGTCTATGCGGCAGTCATTTTCTTCGGCGCGCCACTGGTCATGGCGGGAGACCTTACGACGGGGGCGCTGGTGGGCGCTTCGATGCTCGGTTCCCGGATGATGACGCCGCTTGCGCAGGTGACTCAGGTGCTCAGCCGCCTTCAGCAGGCGCGGACCAGCATCGCGGGCCTCAACCGGGTCATGGCGCTGCCCGTCGATCACCCGGACCGTGAGTCCCGCGTGCACCTGCCCCATATCGCCGGCGATCTGACGGTGCGGGATGCAGTGTTCCGGTACGGCGACCCGCAGTCTCCGGCCGCCCTGACCGTCAGCCGGCTCCAGATCGCGGCTGGCGAGAAGATCGCGATCCTCGGGCGCAACGGCGCCGGTAAATCGACGCTCCTTCAGGCGCTGTCGGGTCTCCTGGAGCCCGTCTCGGGGGAAGTGCTGATCGACGACGTGGCGCTCGGCCAAGTGGATCCCGCGGACGTGCGGCGCGACATCAGCCTGTTGTCGCAGCGCGCGCGGCTGTTCCACGGCACCATTCGCGACAACCTGCTCATGGGTGCGCCCCACGCCACCGACGAGGATATCCGCTCGGTGCTGGCGATCGTGGGGGCCGACGAGTTCGTCCGGCGCCTGCCGCGAGGGCTGGAGCATCCGATCTTCGAGGGCGGGTCCGGCCTCTCCGGCGGGCAGGTCCAGGCACTGCTGCTCGCACGCCTGCTGATCCGCGATCCTCGCGTCATCCTGTTGGACGAACCCACCGCATCGATGGACGACGCGGCGGAGCGGAACTTCATCGCGCGTTTCCGGGAATGGAGTGCGATACGAACGGTGGTGATCGCCACGCACCGTACGCGGGCGCTCGAACTGGTCGATCGGCTGATCGTGGTGGAAGGCGGCCGCATTGTCGCTGACGGTCCTCGCGACGAGGTGCTGGAGCGGCTTCGCACGCCGCGGGCGCCGGCGAAGGTGGTGCCGGCGCGAAAGGATCGGATCTGATGGCGACGAGCGCCGACGTCCTGAATGGCGCCTGGGTGTTCGGCGATGCCGATGGTGCGCGGCTTGGCCGCGCGACCCGACTGATCTGGGTGATTGTCGCGTGCATGGCCGCACTCTTCGCCTGGGCGTATTTCGCACGGCTGGACGAGGTGGCGACCGGGGCAGGGCGGGTGGTACCCTCCACGCGCGAGCAGGTGATCCAGTCTCTGGAGGGGGGCATCCTCGCAAAGCTGCTGGTGAAGCAGGACGATATCGTTCAGCCTGGCCAGATCCTCGCGCAGCTCGACCCGACCCAGAGTGCCTCCACCTTCGAGGAAAGTGCTGCCAAGTACCGCGCTGCGCTTGCCAGCGTCGCACGGCTGGAAGCGGAGGTCGGACAGACTGCTCCCATTTTTCCGGCGGAGCTCGATCCCTATCCCGAGCTCAAGGCCAAGGAACTGCGCCTGTACCAGGCCCGGCGGAGCAGCCTGGACAAGTCGCTCGCGTGGCTCCGCCGCTCCATCGCGCTGCTGACGAACGAGGTGCAGATCGGGCAGCGCCTGATCGCGGTAGGCGCGGCCAGCAATGTCGAGGTGCTGCGGCTGCAGCGGCAGCTTGCCGACCTGGAACTGAAGCAGGCCGACCTCACCTCCGAGTATATCGTCCAGGCCCGGGAAGAGCTGGCCAAGGCGAACGCGGAAGTGGCGACGCTGTCGCCGGTGGTGAAGGGGCGTGCGGACACGCTTGCCCGCCTGACGCTGCGCTCGCCGGTGCGCGGCATCGTCAAGAACATCGAGGTGTCGACCATCGGCGGCGTCATTCCGCCCAACGGCCGGTTGATGGACATCGTGCCGCTGGACGACAAGCTCCTGGTGGAGGCGCGCATCTCGCCGCGCGACATCGCCTTCATCCATCCGAACCAACCCGCCAGCGTCAAGATCACCGCCTATGATTATGCGATCTACGGCGGGTTGAAGGGGAAGGTCGCGACCATCTCGCCCGACACCATCAAGGACGAAGCAAAGCCCGACGTCGAATATTACCGCGTGCTGATTCGCACTGACAGTGACGCCCTGGTCAACAAGGCCGGTCGTCGCTTCCCGATCGTGCCAGGGATGGTCGCGACCGCCGACATCCACACCGGCAGCAAGACGGTGTTCCAGTATCTGGTGAAGCCGTTCAACCGGGGGCGGGAGGCGTTGCGGGAGCGGTGAGCGTGCTCGGGCATTGGTTGGGGGCGGCGAGCCTGTTCCTGTCGCCTCAACTGGAGACCCCGATGCCGCCGCGGCTGATGCCCAACGAAGCCCAACGCCCCGCAGCCCTGCGCGTGCCGCGCGGTCGCCAGACCTTCGACGCGCGCGAGGCGCTGAACGGGTCCACCAGCAGCAGGCGGCGCTGCACCGACGTGCCCGACGCCTATTGGGTCTCGGTCCGCGGCGGCGGTGCGTGCATCCGCACCTATCCGGCCGGCAACCCGCGCGCCGGCGGCACGATGCTGGTGTACCTGCCGGGTGACGTGCTGCTGCGCGGACGCGGCGGCGTCCGATTGATCTCGGGGAGCTATGCGCGGCGCTCTCCGGCCGACATTCGGCAGGAAATGGCCGGCTGGTCTCGCGACGGCGGCACGCCCGCGATCTTCCTCGCGCGGCCGGGCCTCTACGGATCGTCGGGCAATCATGGCGCAAGGCGGCGGTTGGACGAGGTGCGGTTGATCGACGGTGCGCTCGACCGGATCAAGGCGCGGTACCGGGTGTCGCGCTTCATCCTTGCGGGGCATTCCGGGGGCGGGCACCTGGTTGCGGCGCTGCTCGACCGGCGGCGCGACATCGCGGGCGCGTTCATCAGCTCGGGGCTGGTTTCGGCGGCAGAGGTGATGCGGGCCTACCAGAAACGGCGCGGACCCGACGGCGGCCCGGTCGAGGACCCGGCCGCGGTCTATGACCCGATTGCCCATGTCGGCGGGATCCCGAAGCCGGGGCCCGACATCTTCGTCCTGTCGGATCCCGGCGACCGGGTCGTGCCATTCCTCAGCCAACGCCACTATGTGAAGCGGCTGCGCAGCGCCGGGCTGCACCCCACCCACATCCTGCTGCGGGGTGAGGGACGCACCCGGCACCTGCTCGCCGAGCCGCTGAAGGCGGGCGCAGCACTCTACGCGCGGGGAGAGGACGCGGCCGCGATCAGCGCGGCGTTGCGCGCAATGGCGCCGCTGCCGCCCGTGCCGGAGGAAGTGCAGAACTGAGCAGCGCGCGCGCGGCTGCGTCGCGGGCACCGCGGGTGGGTGCGCCCAGCACGGCCGCGATCCAGCGCCTGCCATCGCGGTCAGTCACCGACAGCAGCAGGTGATGGGCACGCGCGCCGATACTACCCGTGCGCAGCCCGTCGACGCCCGCCACCGTGCCGATCAGCCGGTTGGTGTTGGGGTAGGTTGCCCCCTTCCACGCGAACCACGGCTTGGCCGAGAGCGCATGGACGGCGGGCGCGTGGGTGAGCACATGGGCACCCAGCCGGATCGCATCGCCACCGGTAATCGCCTGGCCCAGGCCGAGGCCGCTGGGCGAGGCGAAGCGGCTCGCCGTCATTCCGATCGCCCGCGCTCGCGCGTTCATTTCGGCGGTGAACGCCTCGGCCGATCCGCTATGCCACTCCGCCAGGGCGTGCGCCGCTTCGTTCGCCCCGACGATCGCGGTTGCGGCCATCAGCTCGCCGAGCGTCACGCGCTCCCCCGCCTCGAACCGCCAGCGGCTGTCCACCCTCGCAGCATTGGGTGAGACGAAGATCGGCGCGTCCTCCGCGAGGCCGAGTTCGCGGCGGCGTTCGTCGACGAGGCAGAGAGTGAGCAGCTTTGCCAGTGCCGCGGGGTGGTGCGCCGCATCGGCGTGTTCGGAGACGACCATGCGCTCGGCTTCCAGATCGTAGAGCAGCAGGCTCTGCGGCGGGGCTGTCTGCGGTGCCGGCGCCCGCAGCAGTGGGGTGGGGGGAGCGCTGCTCGCAGCCGCCTTGAGCCAAGCGACCAGCTCGTGAATGCGGCGGCTGTTCGATCCCTTGAACAGCACCACGTCGCCGTCCCGAAGCTCCGCACGGACCGCAGCGCGAAGCGCCTCCAGGCTTTCCGCGTGCACGCCACGCTGCCCGCCCGGAAGCGCCTCCCAGAAGCCGTTCCACAAGGCGCCGACCGCATGCACGCGCGCGATCCGTGGGTCGACGGCGTTGGCGAGCTGGCGATGGAGCGGTTCCTCGGCCTCGCCGAGTTCGGCCATCTCCCCCAACACCGCCATGCGCCGCATGCCCGGACGCTGGGCGAGATCGGCCAGCGCGGCGGCCATGGAGGCGGGATTGGCGTTGTACGCATCATCGATCAGCGTCACCCGCTTGCCGTCGATCACCAGTGGCAGCGTCTCGCCGCGGCCGGGGAGCGACCGGAAGCTCGCGAGTGCTTCGATCGCCGGTTCGATCGGCTGGCCCAGTGCCGCCACCGCGCCCAGGGCCGCCAGCGCGTTGAACGCCATGTGCTCGCCCGACGCGCCCAGCGTGAAGCGCACCCGACGGCCGAATACCTCGGCTTCGACCTCCCGCGTTACCCCGTCATAGGAGAGCAGGCGCAGCTCGCATTCGTCCGACCGGCCATAGTGGATCACCCGCAGGCGACGCGCCTGGGCGGCGGCATGTACGATATCCCACTGGTCCATGTCGCGGTTGAGGATGGCGATACCGCCGGGCGCCATGCCGAGGAAGATGGCGCTCTTGGTGCGGGCGATGTCCGCCACGCTGCTGCCGTTGGTCAGATGCGCGGGCGCGATGTTGGTGAAGATCGCAACGTCCGGCCGCGCCAGCCGCGCGCTGTGCGCCATGCGCCCGACCGCGAGCTCCAGCACGACGTGCTTGGCGTCGGCCGGAACCGAGGCGAGGTTCCAGGCGACGCCATGCGGCAGATTGGCGTTGTGGGCGCTGCGCCCGACCGTGCCGAACGGCTCCAGCGCATGGGCGAGCATTGCCACCGCCGTCGTTTTGCCCGCGCTTCCGGTGACGGCGAGCACGGGGACCGACAGTCGCTGGCGCGCCGCGCGCCCCAGTTCCAGGATGGCATTGCCCGTGTCGGCGACGCGCAGCACCGGCATGTGGGGCGGGAAGGCGCCTGGGTCCGCATCGGTGACGATTGCGGCCAGCGGCGGCGACAGGCTGGCAAGCGCGGCCGGGCGGATCCCGCGGCCGGTGTCCCTTGAGCGGACCACCGCCAGCTGGCCGGGGCGGTAGGTCGGCGGATGGATGCAGACGCCGCGTGCAGACCAGCCGGCGGGCGGCTGCACCTCCCAGCTGCCTCCGGTCGCCGCGACCAAGCGATCGGCGTCCCACAGGTCCGCCGGACCTGAGGGCGCTGCGAGCGGACGCAGCGGCCGACCCTGCGTCCGATAGTGGTGATAGGCGACCAGGCCGGAGAGATAATGCTCGACGTCGTCGATCCGCACCCGGAAGCCCTGGTGGCGGATGAAGAAGCTCCCGACGATGCGGTCCGGCCGGGCGAAGTCCATCGCCAGCTCCGGCCAGAAATGCCCGTTCAGCAGGTGCCGCGCACGCGCCTCCAGCGCCTCGTTGAAGCGCGCAATATCCACTTCGGCGAGCAGATGGCGATGCTCCGGAAGCTCGGCGATGCGCGACAGCATCGCATGCGCCGCCATCATCAGTTCGAGCAGCGTGGGGAAGGTGGTGATCCGGTCCCGAACGAAGTCGAGGTAGCCGGCGACGTTGCGGATGCCGAATTGGAAATAGCGGGCTTCCGGCCGCACCAGCGTCAGCTGGTTGGTGCAATAGCCGAGCCAGTGATCGTGGTGCCGCCAATGCTCGGCCGCGATGAAGTGGTCGTAGGCGCGCTCCACCACCGCCAGCCAGCGCGGGTCGCCGGTCAGCTGGTGAAGGCGCATCAGCGCAAATGCGGCCTCGCCCTCATAGTAGATCGTGCGGAACGGCTGGACGACCTTCAGGTCGGGATAATGCAGCACATGCGCGAAGGCACCGGTCGCGGGGTCCTGCATCGAGCGGATGCCGAGCCCCAACTGCTCCATCAGCGCCAGATGGTCGCGGCAGCCGGTCGCCTGCGCATGGCGGGCCAGTGCCAGGATCGTGACGGCGCTGCCGCCCAGCTTGATCTCGTCGCCCACGTCCACCAGGAACGCGGCCTCGCTTCCATCGCCAAGCGGCGCCGGGCGGACCAGCTCGCGCACCAGATAGTCCAGCGCACGCTCGATCGCCGCGGCGAGCTGCGGATCGCGCAGCATCTCCCAGGCCTCGATCATCGAGTAGGTGGAACTGGCATGGCGCAGCGCGTTATAGGCGTCTATCTTTCGGTCGAAGCAGGGATGATAGCCGTAGACGAAGCGGCCATCCTCACCGACCTGTCGCGCAAGGTGGCCGGCGCCGCTGCGGACCAGTGCCGCCACGTCCTCCGGCGTCAGCGGGTCGAGCTGTCGCCGGCCGCGTTCGAGGCCGCTGTCGTGCAGGACGACGCAGGTGCCGTCCGCGTCGGCGAATACCGCCTGGGTCGTGAACACGAACAACGGCTGATCGTCCGCAAAGTCGATCTGGGTCGCAGGCCCGTATTTGCGGCGCGCGTAGATGGTGAAGTTGCCCTCGTTCACCACCGCATGGGCGATGGCGTTGCCGCCATAGAGCATGGCGTTGGCGTTGAGTTCCTGCTCCAGGAAGGCACGTTCGAACTCCGCGTCGAGCGCGATGCCATAACGGAAATAGTTGCGCTTGGTCTGGCGCAGGCTGGCCTTCAGCTTTGCCCAGCTGGTGGGTTCGACCTGGTCGACCCTCTCCACGCGCAGCCAGCGGGGAGGATCTCCCGCGGTAGACGTCTCGATCTCTGCGGCCAGCCGGTTCCACGCCGTTTCCAGGCTCTCGCCGCGCGCGGTCAGGACCCGCGCTCTGCTGCCTCCCGAGCTGAAAGCGCCGAAGAGCGTGACCGTCGGGGGCAAACCCTGGGCTGGCGTCCTCGTGCTCATGAGCCTGAAGAGGCTCGCCATCATTTCCGCGCTCGACATGCCAACATCCTGCAATCCAAAAGGGAATTTGGCGAGCGCAGGTTTACGCAATGCTAAGACGGCGCCGTGCGCCATCGCGGCGAGTTGCATCGCAGGCGCGGCATCCTACGTTGATCCCAGAAGCTTCGCGGGCGGTCCTCCGAAGATCCTGCACTCGGTAGGCACCAGCTCGGCTGCGCCCGACCGGGCCAATCAAAAACCTCCGGGGTAGTTGAGCGCGTCGTCGCCTGCGGAGAGGAAAAAGGGAGAATGTCTATCGCGACGTCGAGCGTCACCTTGTGGTTCGTCCTGCTGCTGCCGTTCGTGGGCAGTCTCGCGATTGCCGGGCTTCCGACGCGAAGCCGCGACGCTGCAGCGTTGATCGCGGGAGCGGTCGCGCTCGCGGGCACGGTGCTGATGGCGGTGCTCTATCCGCAGGTCGCGAATGGAACCGGCCTCCATACCGGTGTTTCCTGGCTGCCCTCGCTGGGGCTTGACATCATCCTCCGCCTGGACGGCCTCACCTGGATCTTCGCGATGCTCGTCCTCGCGATCGGCGTTCTCGTGACAGTCTATGCGCGCTACTACATGTCTCCGCGAGATCCGGTCCCGCGCTTCTTCTCGTTCCTGCTCGCCTTCATGGGCTCGATGCTCGCGCTGGTCCTTTCGGGGAACCTCGTGCAGCTGGCTTTTTTCTGGGAACTGACCAGCCTCACCTCGTTCCTCCTCATCGGCTATTGGCACCAGAACGAAAGCGCGCGCAGCGCGGCCCGCATGGCGCTGGTCGTCACGGCAGCGGGCGGGCTGTGCCTGCTCGTCGGGGTTCTCCTGATCGGAAAGATCGTCGGGAGCTATGATCTCGATACGGTGCTCGCCTCCGGGGACCGGATCCGCGCGAGCAGCCTCTACCTGCCGGCGCTGATCCTCATCCTGATCGGCGCGTTCACCAAGAGCGCGCAGTTCCCGTTCCACTTTTGGCTGCCCCACGCAATGGCGGCGCCCACGCCGGTTTCGGCCTACCTCCATTCGGCGACGATGGTGAAGGCAGGCATATTCCTGCTGATCCGGCTGTGGCCCGTGCTGGCCGGAAGCGAGGCGTGGTATCTGATCGTCACCAGCGTGGGGCTGATCACGCTGATCCTGGGTGCCTGGGCGGCGATCTTCCAGCAGGACCTCAAAGGGCTGCTGGCCTACTCGACCATCAGCCACCTGGGCATCATCACCCTGCTGCTGGGCATCGGCAGCCCGCTTGCTGCCGTGGCTGCCATCTTCCACACGATCAACCACGCCGCGTTCAAGGCGTCGCTGTTCATGGCGGCGGGCATCATCGATCACGAGGCGGGCACCCGCGACCTTCGCAAGCTGAGCGGGCTCTATCGGTTCATGCCGATCACTGCGACGCTGGCGATGGTCGCCGCGGCGGCGATGGCGGGCGTACCGCTGCTCAACGGCTTTCTCTCCAAGGAGATGCTGCTCGCAGAGGCGCTGGAGGACACCAACGAAACGCTCCTCGACCAGGCGCTGCCGTATCTCGTCACCCTCGGCTTGATCTTCAGCGTGCTCTATTCCGTGCGCTTCATCCACCAGAGTTTCTTTGGTCCGCCACCGACGAAGCTGGAGCGGCGCCCGCATGAGGCACCGCACTGGATGCGTCTGCCGATCGAGGTCCTGGTGCTTGCCTGCGTCGTCATCGGGATCTTGCCCGCCGTCACCATCGGCCCGTTCCTCGACGTCGCGGTTCGCGCGGCACTGGGGGGAGGGACGCCGGAATACAGCCTCGCGATCTGGCACGGGTTCAGCAAACCGCTGCTGCTGAGCGTCATCGCGCTTGTGCTCGGCACGGCCGCTTATCTGGTGTTCGCGCGGGCTTTGAATGCCGCCGATGCGGTTCCTCTGCTCGGACGGCTGAGGGGCCGGCGCATGTTCGACGCGGTCCTCTCCGTGCTCGTCTCTGGGGCGCGATGGCTGGAGGATTGGCTGGGAACGCGCCAATTGCAGCCGCAGCTTCGGCTGATGGTGCTGGTCGCCTGTGCCGTGGCGCTGCTGCCCTTCCTACGGCATGGCTATGCGCCGGGAACGGAGCCGCGAACCCTGATCGATCCCGGCTTCGCGCTGATCTGGCTGATCGGCAGCGCCTGTGCCGTGGCTGGAGCCTGGCAGGCGAAATATCACCGGCTCGCCGCCGTGGTTCTGGTCTCCGGGACCGGGCTTGCCAGCTGCATCGGCTTCGTCTGGCTCTCGGCTCCCGACCTTGCCCTCACCCAGTTGCTCGTGGAGACGGTGACGACGGTGCTCCTCCTCCTGGGACTGCGCTGGCTTCCCAAGCGGCTGCCGGACAACTGGCCTGGCAAGCGCACGCCCGCGAGCGTCGTGCTGCGGCGGGGGAGCGACCTCCTGATCGCGGTCGCTGCGGGTGCGGGCGTCGCAGCCCTGGCCTATGCGATGATGACCCGTCCGCTTCCCAACACCATCTCCCGCTTTTTCCTGGAGCGGTCCTATGCGGAGGGCGGGGGTCGCAACGTCGTCAACGTCATCCTGGTGGATTTTCGGGCATTTGATACGCTTGGTGAGATTACCGTGCTGGCGATCGTCGCGCTGACGGTGTTCTCGTTGCTGCGCCGCTTCCGGCCGGCCCGGGAGAGCGTCCGCGACCCCGAGCAGCAGCGCCTGCAGGACGCCTTCGACGAGGCGCATGCGGGGCGCGCGCCGGGCGATACGGTGTCGGATTACCTGGTCGTCCCGCGGATCATTTTGGAGTGGGTCTTCCCCTTCATCATCGTGATGGCGCTTTACCTCTTCCTGCGCGGGCACGACCTTCCCGGCGGCGGGTTCGCGGCCGGCGTCGCCATGTCGATCGCGCTGATCCTCCAGTACATGGCGGCGGGAACGCGCAGTGTGGAGGCGCGCCTGCGCGTTCGCCCGACCGACTGGATCGCGGCCGGCTTGTTGATCGCAGCTGCTACCGGCGCTGCGGCACTGCTCTTCGACCATCCGTTCCTCACGTCCTGGTTCCACTACCTGGAGGTGCCCCTGATCGGGAAAATCCCCTTGGCCACCGCGCTTTTGTTCGACCTCGGGGTGTTCCTGCTCGTCGTGGGGGCGACGGCGCTGATCCTGATCGCCATCGCACACCAGTCGATCCGCAGGCCGGTGCGCCCGCTGCGGGGCCGCGAGGAGACGGGGGTGGAGAAGCGCTGATGGAACTGGTTCTTGCCCTCGGCATCGGCGTTCTCACCGCGTCCGGCGTATGGCTGATCCTGCGGCCCCGAACCTTCCAGGTGATCCTGGGCCTGTCGCTCGTCTCCTATGCGGTGAACATGTTCATCTATGCGATGGGGCGGCTCAAGGTGGATGCACCGCCGATCGTGGGGTCAGGTGCGGTGGAAGCGTCGCGATACGATGATCCGCTCCCTCAGGCGCTGGTCCTGACGGCGATCGTGATCTCCTTCGCGATGACCGCCTTGCTGCTGGTCGTGTTGCTCGCATCGCGCGGTATCACCGGCACCGACCATGTCGACGGGAACGACGGCGAATGAGCGGCGGTTGGGCTGGGCACCTGATCATCGCTCCCATCCTGCTGCCGCTCGTCGCCGGCGCGGCCTTGCTGCTGCTCAAGGAGAAGCGTCGCACGGCCAAGCGGTGCATCGCGCTCGGTACCACCGCGACGCTCGTGCTCCTCTCCGTGCTGCTGCTCACGCGCGTGGCTCAGGCGGGGTTTGCCGGCGATCCCGCAACCCTCGTCTATCGCATCGGCAACTGGCCGGCCCCGTTCGGCATCGTGCTGGTGCTGGACTGGCTGTCGGCGCTGATGCTGGTGCTCACAAGCGTGGTCGGTCTAGCTGCGTTGATCTATGCAGCGACCCGCTGGGACCAGGCCGGGCCTCGCTTCCACACCCTGTTCCTGTTCCAGCTGATGGGGCTCAACGGCGCCTTTTTGACAGGCGACCTGTTCAACCTGTTCGTCTTCTTCGAGGTGCTGTTGGCGGCGTCCTTCGGCCTGCTGCTGCACGGGTCGAGCAAGGCGCGCATCAAGGCAGCGCTGCATTATGTGGCGCTCAACGTTGCGACGTCGCTGCTTTTCCTCATCGGTGCGGCGCTCATCTATGGGGTGACCGGCACGCTCAACATGGCGCATCTGGTGTCGCAGGTGGCCGCGGTGAGCGACCAGGACCTGCCCATGCTGCAAGCCGGCATGGCGATCCTGAGCGTCGCGTTCCTGGTCAAGGCGGGGATGTGGCCGCTCGGCTTCTGGCTGCCGCGCACCTATGCCGCGGCGGCGCCGCCGGTCGCTGCGCTTTTCACCATCCTGAGCAAGGTCGGGGTCTATGCGGTGCTTCGGGTACCGTTGCTCCTTTTCGGCGCAGAGATCAGCCGAACTGCGGGCGCCGCCCAGCAATGGCTGTTCTTCGGCGGCGTGTGCACGATCGCGTTCGGCATCATCGGCCTTCTCGCCGCGCGCAGATTGTCGCGGATCGCCGGATGCTCACTCACCATCTCGGCCGGAACGCTGCTGGCCGCGGTGGGAGCGGGGGAGGGCTCGGTCCTTGCTGGCGCGCTCTTCTACCTCGTGAGTTCGACCCTTGGCGTCGCCGCCTTCTACCTGTTGATCGAACTCGTCGAGCGCCGGGATGCCGCGACGGCCATGGGCGGCGAGCCCGTCTTCGACGACGAGTACGTCGGGCTGATGCCGATCGAGCAGGAGAGCGAGGTCGGCGTCGTCATTCCGGCATCGGTGGCGATCCTCGGCGGAGGCTTTGCCTTTTGCGTGCTGCTGATCGCGGGGCTGCCGCCGCTCTCCGGCTTCCTCGCCAAGTTCGCGATGATCAATGGTCTGCTGGATCTGCGGGATACGGTCGGCGCGCCCGTCTGGTGGCTCATCGGCCTGATCGTCGGTTCCGGCCTCGCGACGTTGATCGCGACGACCCGCGCGGGCATCGACCTCATCTGGGCTCCTTCCGAGCGTCCCCAGCCGGCCTTGCGCGTGACGGAACTGCTGCCGGTGGGGCTGCTGCTTGGCATCTGCCTTGCCCTCACGATCTTCGCCGGGCCTGCGATGCGGTACATGGAGCGGACCAGCCAGTCGCTGGGAGACCGCCACGGCTATGTCGAGGCGGTGCTCGGGCCGGAGGCGGCGGGCCGATGAGGCGGTGGCTACCCTATCCGGGGCTCGCCCTCGCGTTGCTGCTGGTATGGCTGCTGCTGTCGCAGTCCCTTTCGGTCGGCCAACTGCTGCTCGGTTCCGGCGCGGCTCTGATCGGTAGCCACGCCATGGCGGTGCTGCGTCCGCCCCGCAGACGGCGTGTTCGCCTGGCGCCGCTAGCGAAGCTCGGTGCCCTGGTCGCAATCGACGTAGTGCGCTCGAACCTGGCAGTGGCGGCGATCATCCTGTTCCCGCGGAAGGGCCGCGTGTCCGGGTTCGTACGCATCCCGCTGAAACTGACCGAACGCGGGGGGCTGGCGCTGCTCGCGCTGATCCTCACCGCCACGCCGGGCACCCTGTGGGTCGAATACGACCAGCGGAAGCGCACGCTGCTGCTCCACGTGCTGGACCTCATCGACGAAGAGGAGTGGGCGACCTTGATCAAGTCCCGCTACGAAGTTCTCCTGCTCCAGGCGTTCGAACAATGACGACCCTGGCGCTCGCGCTCGCGATCACCGCCGCGCAGATCCTGCTCGGACTGGCGGTGTTCTGCGCCTTCCTGCGCATGGCGTGGGGACCGCGCGCGCAGGATCGCGTGCTCGGGCTCGATACCTTCTATACCAACGCCATGCTGCTGTTGCTGACCTTCGGCATCCAGACGGGGCGGACGCTCTATCTGGAGGCGGCGGTGATCATCGCGCTGCTCGGCTTCGTGGGAACCGTCGCCCTCGCCAAGTTCCTGATGCGCGGCGAGGTGATCGAATGATCCAGGCGCCCGATCTGCCCGGATGGGCGGCGCTCATCGTCGCGCTGCTGGTCCTCTCCGGCGCCGCGGTGACCCTCGTGGGCTCGCTGGGCCTGCTGCGGCTCAGGACCTTCTACGAGCGGGTCCATGCGCCGACGCTCGGCAGCACGCTGGGCATGGCGCTGATCGTCGCCGCCTCCATCGTCTGCTTCTCGGTCCTGCGCGGCCGGCTTTCGGTGCACGAGATTGTCATCGGGCTGTTCCTGACCTCCACGGCCCCGGTCGCGTTCATGCTGCTCGCCCGTTCGGCCTTGTACCGGGATCGGGCGGGGGGCCGTTTGAGCCTCCCGTGGGATAAGGAGGACGAGGGCGGCGAGGTGCCGGGGAAGGACTAGCCTGCGGGCGGCTGGCGTCGGAGAACCGACGCCAACCGCTGCCTCAACCCAGCAGTTGCGCGATCGCTCCTGCCGTCACGGGGTGATAACCCGCGCGTGCCCGATCGAAGATCCGGCGTGCGACCGGCATACCCCAGTCGCCCTGCGCCTTCAGCGCGCGATAGACCGGCGTGATCAGCAGGTTGCGGCCGACACTTGGCAGGAACTGTTCGGCCGAGGCGATCGCCGGCTGGTAGCGATTGCCGATCGCGAGCACGAGCCAGGCAGAGCGGATATAGGCATTGGTGGACGTGGAAAGCCGGAACGCTTGATCGAGCTCGGCCAGGCGTGCGGCGCTCTGCTGGCGGGGCAGGCCGTTCAGGAACCGGAGCCACTCCTGCGTCGACCAGCGGCTCGTATCGATCGAAGCGAATGGCGCGCCGCCATTCACGCGCTCCAGCATCTGGTCGATCTTCGCGAGTGTCGCCGACTTCACATGCACCGCATTGGCCGGAAGGCCGGGCTGGTACACCCACGCGTCGAGCTGCAGCTTCTCCTCCAGGGCGCGATCCCCTTGGATGAGGTTGGTGCGCAGGTCCTTCAGGAAGTTGGCGCTGGTCTGCGGCTGGAAGGCGTGCCGGTCGAAGTAGGAGCGCAGATAGGCGTCCCAACGCGCACGCCCGACCGTGTATTCGATCGTCCGCAGGAAGGTCGACCCCTTGGTATAGTCGAGCTGCCCGAAGGTGCCTTCCGGATCGCCGTGCAGGCGGGTCTGTTCGGGCTTCGCCTCCTTCAGGTCGCGCTCGAGGTCGTCCCACGACAGGTCGGCGAGCGTTGCTGCCCGCTCCTTGCCATAGAGCGCCTCGTCGATGCGGTTTTCGAAATAGGTGGTGAACCCTTCGTTGAGCCAGCTGTCGGACCAGGTCGCGTTGGTGACGAGGTTGCCCGACCAGCTGTGCGCCAGTTCATGGGCGATCACGTCCACGTTGGACTTGTCGCCGGTGATGATCGTCGGGGTGGCGAAGGTGAGGGTGGGGTTCTCCATGCCGCCGAACGGGAAGGAGGGCGGGAGGACGAGGACGTCGAAGCGGCCCCAGCGATAGGCGCCGTAGAGGGCCTCCGCGGTGGTCACCATCTTGCCGGTGTCGGACAGTTCGGATGCCGTCCGGTCGAGATCGGTAGGCTCGGTGAAGACGCCGGTGCGGGTGTCCACGGCGCGGAAGCCGATGTCGCCGACCGCAAGCGCGATTAGGTACGGCGGGACGTTGCGGTCCATGCGGAAGCGATAGCGGCGCTGGCCCTCGCCGGCAGCCTCGCCCTCGGGCGTCAGCCGCTCCCCGCTCATCACCGCCACCAGATCGGCCGGCACCGTGATCGACGCGCTCCAGCTCTGGCGAATGCCGGGGCTGTCCTGCGTGGGGATCCAGCTGCGGTTGTTGATCGCCTGCCCCTGGCTGAACAGGTAGGGCTTGCGCTTGCCGGCGGTGAGCTCGGGCGGCAGCCAGCCGAGCGCCCGCGCGTCGGGGCTCGAGCTATAGGTGATGACGATCCGGCGGGCCTTGCCGATCGCGACGGTCAGCGCCGCGCCCTTGTACGGGTCCTCCGCGCCGACCGTCCATTTGAGGGGCTTGCTTGCGCCATCGGTGATGCGGGTGATGACGAGCCCCTTGTCGTCCAGCACGATTTCGCGCGCGTCCGAGCGCGCCAGGATGTCGAGGGTCGCGGTGCCCCGCATCGTGCGGCTCGCAAAGTCGGCGACGAGGTCGAGGTCGACATGCGTCACCCGCGCGATCTCCGGACGCGCATAGGTGAGCACGTCGCGGGCATCCGGCGTCGTCAGGATCGGCGAGGGCGCGTCCGGCGCAGCCATGGCGGGCGCGGCGAGCAGGACTGAGGCGAGAAGAAAGCGGCGCATGGGGATCCACTATGCTGGTGAAGGCACACGTGTCGCCGCTGTCGGCCGCCCGCGCAAGGGCCGGCGCGACTTTGCGCTCCGCCCGCTGGCGCGTGCGCCTATGAGAACAGGCCCAGCGGCACCGCTTCGCCCATCTTCCGATAGCCCGCTTCGGAGGGGTGGAGGTGATCGCCGGAGTCGAGCGCCGGGGCGAGCCGATCCGGTTGGGCCGGGTCGCGCATCACCGTGTCGAAGTCGATGACCGCGTCGAACGTGCCGGAGGTGCGGATGAAGCGGTTGATCTCCTGTCGCGCCGCTTCGAGTTCGGGCGCCGGATGATAATAGCTGTTGCCCCCGAACGGCATGACCGTTCCGCCGATCAGCTTGATGCCATGGGCGTGCGCACGCTCGGCGAGCTGGCGGTAGGCGGCGGTGATCTGCCGCACCAGCGCGCGATGCTGCTCCGGGGTCGCCGGGGCGTCGCGGGTGAGGGTGCCGAGATCGTTGATCCCCTCCAGGACGATCGCCCAGCGGACGCCGCTGCGGGCGATTACGTCCCGGTCGAAGCGGGCCATCAGATTGGGGCCGAGCCCATCGAGGAGGATGCGGTTGCCGCCGATTCCCGCGTTGACCAAGCCGATGCCCCGTGTCCGCGCTTCGCTCCGCAGCCGTTGCGCGAAGACGTCGGTCCAGCGGGTGTTCCGTTCCGGCTCGACACCATAGCCGTCCGTGATGGAGTCGCCGATCGCCACTATGGTGCCGACGTTCGATGCGGCCGCCACCTCCACGTCGGCGATCAGGTACCACCGGGTGGTCGGCCGCGCACCGGGCAGGTCCGCGTCCGCGACATGCTGGCCGGTCAGGAGGAAGCTGGTGGCGCGCGCGCCCGGATGGCCGGTCTGCGGTTCCGGTGCCTCGGGCAGGTAGAGGCTGATGGCGAGGTCGGCGCCGGGGGCGAGGTTCAGCGATACCGGATCCGAATAGATTTCCGCCCCGGCCGGGATCACGGCGTCGGCGTGACCCGAGAAGGTGAGCGCCACGCCGCCTTCAACCCGCGGCGTCCCCGGCTTTGCCGCGCGGGCGACATGCGCGGCGCCGATGGGCAGCGGACGCGTGCCGAAGCGGTTGGAGAACCGCACGCGGATCTCGCCTCCGCCTGCCGATAGGCGGACCACCTGGCGTAGGGTGACGGCATTTGCCGCATCCGCTGGCAGCGCGTTTTCGCCCTCCGGGATCATCTGTGCCGAGCCCCAGCTCGCGATCCAGCGGGTGGCGCTGGTGCGCGCGTCCGCGCCGCCGCCCGCCAGAAGAAGGGCGGCGGCCGCAATCGTCGTCTTCCAAGCTGCTGCCATCGGGTGGTTCCTCAATGCCGGGGTTGGTGGCGCATCAATGCGGATTGCCGGGGGCGTGGGGGAAGCTCTGCGCCTTGTACCAGGCGAGGTCGTGCTCGGGCGCCGCTGCCCCGGCGGGGAGCGGTAGCCCGTTCACCGATTGCCAATAGGCAAGGCTCGCGTCGCGCCACCAGCGTGCCTCGCGCTCCTGGATGGCAAGGAAAGCGGCCGTTTTCTCCCAGCGTTCGGCATCCACGAGCGTGCGCAGTCCGTCCCACTCCCGGCGCATCGCTGCCACGGTGGCCACGCCCCGGTCGTACCGCCGCACCATGCCCTCCCACAGCGTCTCGCCGCTTTTCAGTCGATAGTCCCAGGGGAGGTGGTGGAACCACAGCAGCTCGCTTTCGGGCGTCGTGCGCGGGTTCGCATAGAGCTTTGCCACCGCAGGCGCATATTGCGCGACGGCGTTGCTCCCGGTCCGGGTCCGGTCGAAACCGATCCCCTGGCGATCGGCGCGGTGATAATAGACGGGGTTCCACTCGGGCCGCTGCAACTCGCTCACCCACGGCCCCGGCCCATAATGATGTCCCGTCGCCATGACATGGGCGAGGCCCAAGGGGCCGGTATAGTCCACCACCGCTTCGCGCGAGCGCATCATCATGTCGACGACCGGCGCAACCACTCGCGGATCCGTGCCGAAAGTCTGCTGCGCCCATTCGCGCGCGATCGCTGCCGCATCGAGGGAAGGGTCCCATGCCAGCCGACCGAACGCGTACCAGTTCGCCTGGTTGAACGTGCCCCCGGTCCAGTCGCGATCATCGCCGATGTTTGCGACGCCGGCCATGCCGGTCAGCTGGTGGCGCTCGCTCTCGCCGTCGACGACGCTCGCCACCGTCTCCTTGCCACGCCCGGTCTTCGCCTCCAGCACCTCGGTGAAGAGCGGCCCCAGATAGGCGAGGTGGGTCGCCTGGCCGAGGTACTCCTTGGTGATCTGGAACTCCATCATCAGCGGCGTCTTGGGCATCGCGCCGAACAGCGGATGGAAGGGCTCGCGCGGCTGGAAATCGATGGCGCCGTTCTTCACCTGCACCATCACATTGTCGGCGAACTTGCCGTC
The DNA here is from genome assembly GCF_022346685.1 of Sphingomonas sp. ACRSK. Lineage (NCBI taxonomy): Bacteria > Pseudomonadati > Pseudomonadota > Alphaproteobacteria > Sphingomonadales > Sphingomonadaceae > Sphingomonas > Sphingomonas sp. ACRSK. Next base: position 51,373 of record NZ_JAKRNR010000013.1, read on the forward strand.
CAATGGCTTGAACTCGGTATAGGCCTGCTTGGCGCGATCCTCGGGATCGGTGTCCGCGTAGACAAAGGCGCGCCACATCACGATGCCGCCATGCGGCTTCACCGCCGCGGCGAGCATGTTGGCGCCGTCGGCATGGCTCGCGCCATAGTCGCGCGGACCCGGCTGCCCCTCGCTGTTCGCCTTGACGAGGAAGCCGCCGAAGTCGGGAATGGCGCGGTAGATCTCATCCGCCTTCGCCTTCCACCACGCCGCAACGGCAGGGTCTCGCGGGTCCGCGGTCTTCAGGCCGCCGATCTCGATCGGTGCCGAGAACCGGGCGGAGAGATAGACCCGGATGCCCCAGGGGCGGAACACGTCGGCCAGCGCCGCTGCCTTGGCGATATACGGCGCGGTGAGGCTGTCGGCCTTGGCATTGACGTTGTTCAGCACCGTGCCGTTGATGCCGATCGAGGCATTGGCGCGGGCATAGTCGGTGTAGCGCGGGTCGCGATAGTCCGGCAGCTTCCACCAGTCCCACAACGACTCGCCGGAATAGCCCCGCTCCACGGTGCCATCGAGATTATCCCAATGGTTGAGGACACGCAGCTTCACCTTGGGTGCCGAGCGAAGCGTCGCGTTTGCGACCTGTCCGCCGCTGGCGACGTGGCGGATCAGGGCGAAGGCGCCATAGAGCACGCCTCGATCGGTGTTGCCCGTGACCAACAAGACCTGCCGTCCGCCCAAGGAGGCGGGGCGGACCAGATAGCCCTCACTTCCCAGGTCCGCGACGGGCAGCCGGAGCGCCGAAACCAAAGGGTCGCTTGCGGGCGCTACCACGACCGGCAGGTTCGCAGCGGCGGGCAGATCACGACGAAGCTCGGCTTCGGCGAGCCGCAACGTGGGCGTGTCGCCAAGGCGAGAAATCGCGGTCTGCCCTTCGGCCGGCGCCTGGGTTTGGAGCCAGAGCCGGTAACCGTCCTCCGCCGCAGCCGGTGCTGTCAGCAGGGCCGCCGTGACCGCGATGGCGCTGGCGCACACCAGCGTCCTCATTGCCTTCATTACTCTCTCCCGGTGCGCGGCGGTTGACAGCCCGCCGCGTCGCTGGCCATGGTAACGGTATCAGTTGAACAGGCAAGCCGCGCAAGACGGAGGCCGCAACGGGGAGCGGATCGTGACGCGCGCAGAATGGAAGACCGAGCAGAGCGACCGCCAGCCGTCCGCGCGCCACGGGTTTACGATCCTCGATAGCCGCGCGGGCGAAGCGGTCGCCCGGCAGTATGACTGCGATCGAGTCTCCTCTGCCGCGCGTCCGATCGCGACACTGCGCAACTCGCAGTCCACACACATTCCGGCTGTGGGATGGGACGCGCGAGGCGGTCGCACCCGCCAATTGCATATCCTGACCCGCTCGAACGGCCGCGACCTCCAGCCCGTCGTGCTCGAAATCGCCTGAGGAACCCGATGCCCAAGATCGTCAAAGCCCGCGTCATCGTCACCAGCCCCGGGCGCAACTTCGTCACCCTCAAGATCGAGTGCGACGACGGCACCACCGGCGTGGGCGACGCCACGCTGAACGGCCGGGAACTCGCGGTCGCCAGCTATCTCGCCGATCATGTGGTGCCCTGCCTGATCGGGCGCGAGGCGCACCAGATCGAGGACATCTGGCAGTATCTCTACAAGGGTGCGTATTGGCGGCGCGGGCCCGTCACCATGACCGCGATCGCGGCGGTCGACATGGCGCTGTGGGACATCAAGGGCAAGATCGCGGGGCTTCCCGTCTACCAATTGCTCGGCGGTGCGGCTCGCGAGGGGTGCATGGTCTATGCCCATGCGAACGGCACGACGATCGACGATACGATTGCGGCAGCCAGGGCGGCGATGGACGCGGGGTATCTGGCCGTGCGCCTGCAATGCGGCGTGCCTGGGCTGCCCTCCACCTATGGCGTCGCCAAGCACGGCGAGCGCTATGAGCCCGCCGACGCGGACCTGCCGAGCGAGAGCATCTGGGCCACCTCCAAATATCTGCGCGTCGTCCCCGAACTGTTCCGGGTCGCGCGGGAGGAACTCGGCTGGGACGTCCACCTGCTGCACGACATCCACCATCGCCTGACCCCGATCGAGGCGGGGCGGCTCGGCCGCGACCTGGAGCCCTATCGCCCCTTCTGGCTGGAAGATGCGACTCCGGCCGAAAACCAGGACGCCTTCCGCCTGATCCGCCAGCACACCACGGCGCCGCTTGCCGTCGGCGAGATCTTCAATTCGATCTGGGACTGCAAGACGCTGATCGAGAACCAGTGGATCGACTATATCCGGTCGACCGTGGTCCATGCCGGCGGCATCACCCACATGCGCCGGATCGCGGCGCTCGCCGACCTGTATCAGGTCCGCACCGGCAGTCATGGCGCAACCGACCTCAGCCCCATCTGCATGGCCGCGGCGCTGCATTTCGGCCTCTCGATCCCGAACTTCGGCATCCAGGAACACATGCCGCACACGGAGGAGACCGACCGGGTGTTCCCGCACGCCTATTCCTTCGTCGACGGGCTGATGCATCCGGGCGACCAGCCAGGCCTGGGCGTCGACATCGACGAGGAACTGGCGAGCACCCACGCGTACAAGCGCGCCTTCCTGCCGGTGAACCGGCTGGAGGACGGAACCTTGTGGAGCTGGTGAGGTGAGCGAGTTCACCCAGGCCGCCGCACAGGCGCCGGAAACCGCCGCGCATGCGGTGCGGCCGCCGCGCGGGCGCATCCGCTGGGTGATCTGCGGCCTCCTCTTCACCGCCGTGGTGCTCAGCTACATCGACCGGCTGGTGCTGGGCGTGCTGAAGCCGCAGTTGCAGGGCCTCTACGGCTGGACCAACTCCGGCTATGCCGACATCACCGGCTACTTCCAGGTCTTCTATGGCGTCGGCTTCCTGCTGTTCGGCTGGCTGATCGACCGGGTAGGCCCGCGGTGGGGCTATCTGCTGGCGATGGGCAGCTGGACCGTCGGCCATTTCGCGCAGACACTGGTCACCTCCACCGCCGGCTTCGTCGTCGCCCGCATCCCGCTCGCGTTCGGCGAGGCGGGGACATATCCCTCCGCGCTCGCCGCCGCCTCGCAGTGGTTCCCCAAGAAGGAACGCGCGCTCGCGATCGGCATCTTCAATGCCGGCGCGAACGTGGGCGCGGTGGTGACCCCGTTGCTGGTCGGCTTCATCGTCGCCGACCTGATCCTCGATTGGCGCTGGGCGTTCATCGTCACGGGCCTCTTCAACATCGTCTGGCTCGTCGCCTGGTGGCGCCTCTATCATCCGCCGGGCCGCCATCCGCGCATCACGACCGAGGAGCGCGCCTGGATCGAGGCGGAGCCGGCGGACGACAACGGTCGTGCAGGCTTCCTGTCCGTGCTGCGTCATCGCGAAGCCTGGGCGTACATGGCCGGCCGCTTCCTGATCGATCCGGTGTGGTGGACGTTCCTCTTCTGGCTGCCCGACTTCTTCCACACCCGCTACGGCTATGACCTCAAGAGCTTCGGCCCGCCGTTGGTGGCGATCTACATCCTGGCGGACCTGGGTGCGGTGGCCGGCGGCTGGTACTCGTCGCGCCAGCTGAAGCGGGGAGCCTCCGCGGGAAGTGCCCGCAAGCGCGCGATGTTCGTGTGTGCGCTGTTCGCCCTGCCGGTGATGTTTGCGGCACAGGCCAGCAGCATCTGGATCGCCGTCGCGCTGATCGGCCTCGCCTGCGCGGCGCACCAGGGCTTCTCGACCAACTTGTTCGCGCTGCCGGGGGACCAGTTCCCCCGCTATGCCCAGGGAACGTTGATCGGCGTGGGCGGCTTTGCGGGCGCGGTCGGCGGCTTCCTGGCCTCCAAGACGCTGGGCGCGCTGCTCGACAAGGTCGGCAGCTACGGCCCGTTCTTCGTCGCCTGCGGCGTCGCGTACCTGGTCGCGCTGCTGGTCTTCCACCTCCTCAACCCGCGCTACCGCGACGTGAAGATCGCGCAATGAGCCTTCTCCGCCGTCGCCGACCGAACAAGGGAACTGACGTGAAGCATATCGCTGCAAGCCTGGGTGCAACGCTCCTCATCGCCACGCCCGTTCTGGCCGAGACGCCGCGCCTCGAGCGCAATGGCGAGGCGACCCAGCTTGTCGTCGGCGGCAAGCCGATGCTCCTGATCGCGGGGGAACTGAGCAACTCGGCGGCCTCCAGCGCGACTTATATGGCGCCGCACTGGGCCAAGCTGCGCGCGATGAACCTCAACACGGTGCTCGCGCCGGTGTCCTGGGAGCTGATCGAGCCGGTCGAGGGGCGGTTCGACTGGTCCAGCCTCGACTCCATGATCCGCGAGGCACGCGCCAACGACCTGAAGCTCGTGCTGCTCTGGTTCGGCGCCTACAAGAATTCCATGTCCACCTATGTGCCCGGGTGGGTGAAGCGCGATCAGGCGCGCTTCCCGCGGGCGGGTCTGCCCAACGGGCAGTCGGTGGAGATCCTGTCGACCTTTGGCGAGGAGATGATCCGAGCGGATGCCCGCGCCTATTCGGCGATGCTTGCGCACCTGAAGGCGGTGGACGGCGACCGAAACACCGTCGTGATGGTGCAGGTGGAGAACGAGATCGGCATGCTCCCGGTGGCGCGGGACTATTCCCCCGCTGCCAATGCAGCCTTCGCGCAGCCGGTGCCGGCGGAGCTCACCACCTATCTCGTCCAGCACCGCGATACGCTGGTGCCGGAGATGAAGGCGATGTGGCTGGAGCGCGGTGCCCGCACCCAGGGCAGCTGGACAGAACTGTTCGGCGACGGCGATGCGGCGGCGGAGGTATTCACCGCGTGGCACTATGCCCGCTTCGCCGATGCGCTCGCCCGCGCGGGAAAGGCGGCCTATGCGCTGCCGATGTACGTGAACGTCGCGCTCAACCGGCCGGGGCGCGCTCCCGGACAATATCCGAGCGGCGGCCCGTTGCCGCACCTGATCGACGTGTGGAAGGCCGGGGCGCCCTCGATCGACCTGCTCGCGCCCGACATTTATTTCTCGAACTTCACCCAGATCGTCGATCGCTATCACCGGCCCGACAATCCGCTGTTCGTGCCGGAGGCCCACAACGCCGACAATCCGATCGTGCCGGCCAACGCCTTCTATGCTTTTGGCGAGCGGGATGCGATCGGCTTCGGGCCGTTCTCGATCGACTCCGTGGACGATGCGCCGGGTCAACTCGGCGCGGCGTACGGCGTGCTGCGACAGCTCCAGCCGTACATCCTGCAGGCGCAGGGCAGCGACCGGATCGCCGGCTTCAAGCCGCGGCAGCGTTATGACGATTCGCTCGATTACGAGCCGCAGGTCCGGCGGATGGGCAATTACCGCTTCACCGTGGCCTTCGCGGACATCGAGCGGCCTGCCATGACCCCGGAGACCGCCGGCTACGGCGGCATGGTGATCCAGATCGGAGCGGATGAGTATCTGATCGCGGGGCAGGGGATCACGGTCACGTTCGCCGGTGCGGGGGAGGGGCCGTCACTTGCCGGGATCGAGCGCGCGGAAGAGGGCGTGTTCAACGCCGCCGGCCAGTGGGCGGCGGGACGCCTGCTGAACGGCGATCAGACGCACCAGGGGCGCCACATCCGGCTGCCGGCGGGGCAATGGGGGATCCAGAGAGTACGTTTGTACCGCTACCGGTGACGTACCTCCGGCGACTGGCCCAAGAGGCCGCCGTGTCGGCAAGGTGACACCGGGAGGCAATGCGAACATCGACAGCAATGTCGTGTAAAAACGTGCTTGCGCTGGGTAGCGCTACCAGTAAAGCATAACACATCCAGAAACGAGGGCGGTCCACGCCCCGGCTTCACAGGGAGAGGAACCCATGCGGACTGTACCGATTCGCCGCGCGAGCGGCTTTGCCGCGCTTTTGCTTACCACCGTCGCCTGGCCTGCAATGGCCCAGACGCAGGGAGAGCCCACCGCCTCTTCCTCGAGCAGCGCCGCCACGGAAGCAGGCGCCCCGACCCAGGACGGTGCCGGGCAAACCCAGCCGACTGCGATCGACGACGCGGCGCAGGCACCGGCGGACCCTTCTGCCACCGGCAATGAAGACATCGTCGTCACCGGCTACCGCGCATCCCTGCAGAGCCAGACCAACGCCAAGCGCAACTCGATCGGCTTCACCGACACGATCTTCGCCGAGGATATCGGCAAGTTCCCGGACACCAACATCGCGGAGTCGGTGAACCGCATCCCGGGCGTGACCATCAGCCGGGAAGTCACTGGCGAAGGCGCCAACGTCGCGATCCGCGGCCTGGGCACCAACTTCACCCGCGTGCTGCTGAACGGTGCACCGGTTGCCATCGCGTCCGTGCGGTTCGATGCGCAGAGCACCAACCGCGAGGTCGATCTCGACCTGATCCCGACCGAGCTGTTCACCCAGCTGACCGTCAGCAAGTCGCCCACGGCTAGCCAGATCGAAGGCGGTGCTGCCGGTACCGTGAACCTGCGCTCGGCTCGGCCCTTCGACAATCCCAAGCCTTATATCAGCTACGGCCTCCAGGGTTCGAAGGTGAGCTCGGCCGACAAGTGGGGCTATCGTGGGCACGTCCTGGCGAGCGCCACGTTCGGCGACTTCGGCATCCTGGTCGGCGGCGCGGCGGTCAAGAACCGCTTCCGGGTCGACGGCTTTGAGACGATCGGCTGGACCAACCCGAACCTGACCGCCGCGCAGAGCAGCAGCCCGACCCGCAACAACACCGGCGGCGGCAACTGGACCATCCCCGGCACCGTTCCGGTCAACGCCGGCAACGGCCTGACCCCCGGCACGGTGATCGACCAGGCGTTTCTCCTCGCCAACAACCCGGGCGCCACGATCGAGCAGCTCGACAACGGCCTGCTGCCGCGTCTTGGCCGCCCGCGTACCGAGATCGGGGAACGCACCCGCTACAATGGCCTGGTGTCCGTGGAATGGCGGCCGAGCGATGCGCTGCACTTCTATGTCGATGGCATGTACGCCAAGCGGGACACCGACTTCCAGCGTTCGGCAATGAATTGGGCGGTCCGCAATGGCGCCGCCATCCCGCTCAACACCACCTACGACAAGTCCGACTGTTCTGACGGCTGCACCGTCACCAGCGGTACTTACGCCAATTCGCAGTTCTTCCTCGAATTCCGCCCGTACAAGGACCGTCAGGATTACTGGGGCGTCAACCCGGGTATGGAGTTCGTCATCAACGACTTCATCAAGGGCGACCTGCAGGCGAACTATACGAAGAGCACCTTCCGTCGGGAAAGCCCGACCGTTCTCGTCATCACGCCACCCAACAGCGGCGTGACGGTGGACTACACCAACGACGGCGGCATCCCGGATATCTCGCCCAACATCGACCTGAATAATCCGGCCAGCTTCGGCTGGGCCGGTGGCGGCCGCCTGAACCTCAATGGCGAAGAGCGCGAGACCGAGACCAAGGGCGTCCGCGGCAGCCTGTTGTTCGGCGACGAGTCGCGGTTCAGCGTCCGTGTAGGCGCGGCCTATGACGACACCAGCCGGCGGATCACGCCGTTCGACAACACCAACCCGTGGCAGGCAGCGGTTTGCGGCAACAATCCCAATGTCGTCCTGCCCGGTCCGAACCGTCAGCCGGTCTGCGACGGCGCCAACCTGCCCGGTACGGCCACGCCCCCGGGATATCCGTCCTATCCGGCCTACGGGACCGGCTTCTCGACCGGACTGCCGCCGCTCAGCTATGGCGGTTCGCTGGTTCCGACCGCGGCGGTGCCGGGCTTCCTCATGCCCACCGGCGCCGGCTTCGTCACGGTCGACTGGAACAGGTTCAAGGATGCGACCAACTATGACGAGTTGCTTGCCGGGGCGACGGAGACCGGTGCCGGCAGCAGCGGCGCCAACGGCGGCCTGATCCGCGAAAAGGTGACCGGCACGTTCATCGAGATGAACGGCGTGTTCGATGTGCGCGACGGCGACACGCTGCGCCTGAACGGCGGCATCCGCTATGTTCGTACCGACCAGCGGGTCGGCGGCCGGACCACGATTCCGAACCCGCTGAACGTTCGTGACGGCGTCACCTGCCCGGGCGTCAGCCCCACGTTCGAGCTCGATGGGTCCTGCTATCCGACGATCGTGAACTTTGCCCGGACGCAGCGCCTCTATTCGAACTTCCTGCCGTCGGCCAGCCTCGCCTACAGCTTCGGCGACAAGGCGGTGGCCCGTGCCTCGATCTCCCGGACGATGACCCGTCCGGACCCCAACCAGCTGCTGCCGGGCGCATCGTTCGTCCAGCCGTCGGCGGACGTCGGCACGCTCGGGAACAACGCGCTCGACCCGTACATCTCGGACAACATCGACCTCGGCTTCGAATATTACACGGGTGGGGAGGGCGTGATCGCGTTTGCGGCATTCCGCAAGTCGATCACCGGCTTCACGGTCAACGGCCTCACCACCGTGCCGTTCTCGACGCTGGCGCCTTTCGGGATCACCTTCGCTTCACTCACCGCGGCGCAGCAGCAGGCTCTGATCGATCGCGCCACCCCGGCAGGTATCCGGCCCGAGGACGTTCCGATCCAGATCCAGCAGCAGGTGAACGCTGACGGCAAGCTCAAGGTCAACGGCCTCGAGTTCCAGGTCACCCAGCCGCTCGACTTCGCCACCCGCCTGATCGGCGTCGAAGGCTTCGGTGTGCAGGGCAACCTGACCCTGATCGATCAGCGCGGCGAGGGAACCGTTGCGCCGGTCGCCCTGGGCGTCTCGCCGACCACCTACACGCTAACGGGTTACTACGAAGGCAACGGCCTGTCGGCACGCCTGACCTACACCTACAACGAAGGTTCGGTGAACTCGGGCTTGAACCAGAACGGTATCCCGGATGCCGCGATCATCGGCCGCAACTACGGTCAGCTCGATTTCTCGGGCAACATCGATCTCGGCAAGATCCTCGGCAACGACTATCTGCCGACCGTCGTGGTGAACGTGATCAACATCAACAAGGAAGCACAGAGCTCGTACTTCCAGTTCCCGAACGCCACGTTCAGCGAATATAATCCAGGCCGCACCGTCCTGGTCGGCGTGCGCGGACGCTTCTAAGCGCCGCCATCCGCACGAAGAACGCGCAACGCCGCCCCTTGGGGCGGCGTTGTCGTTTGTGGCGGGTTGGTCAGTCTGGCGGGCAGTGAGGGGCGCTGGTGGAGCGGATCAACCGGGCCGCCCAGCGCCCGTGGTTGCTCAGGTACGCCGGTCGAGGCGGATGGTCCGTCCTTCGCGGGCGGAGCGATAGATGGCCTCGACGATGCGCATGTCGCGCAGCCCCTCTTCGCCCGAGACGATGGGCTCACGGCCGGTGCGGACACACTGGGCGAGATGGTCGAGCTGTCCGGCGAACTGCGTCTTGCCCGGGCCCGGCGGCGGCGTCACCTCGCGCTCGCGTCCATCCTTGCCCAACCACATGCGCTGGCCGTCGTAGCGGGTCGCCGGCTCCAGCTCGATCCGGCCCTTGTCGCCCATCAGCAGGATGTGATTCTGGTTGGCGCTGTACATGGACTGGCAGCTGCCGATCGCGCCCGAGGGGAACTCGAGCGTCCAGTCGAGGATGTCCTCGACCTCGGTGAACCGCGGGTCCTTGCGGTCGGTCGACTCTCGCGCGGTCACCGCTACGGGTTCCTCGCCCGTCATGTAGCGCGCCGCCTGCAGGCTGTAGATCCCCATGTCCATCAGCGAGCCGCCGCCCGATATCGCCTTTTTCAGCCGCCACGCCGATGGGTCGCCCTGGACAAAGCCGTGTTCGGACCGAACGTAGCGGATCTTTCCTGCCTCACCGGCGCGTGCCAGCCGCATGGCCTCCAGGTTGAACGGCTCGAAATGGGAGCGATAGCCGATCATCAGCTTGCGGTCGGCGGCCTTGCAGGCCGCGATCATCGCCTCGCACTCCGCGACGGAGACGGCCATCGGCTTTTCGCACATCACGTGCTTGCCCGCCTTGGCGGCGCGGATCGTATATTCGGCGTGCATCGAATTGGGCAGGCAGACATAAACGACGTCGACATCCGGATTGTCGCGGATCCGGTCGAAGTTCGCGTAGGAGTAGATGGAGCGCGGGGACAGGCCGTGTTCGGCTGCCACCTTCTTTGCTTTGGCGGGGTCGCCGCTGACGACCGCGGCCAGGCGGCTGTGCTCGCAATTGGCGAACTGCGGGATGATGACGCCCAGGCCGTAGTAGCCGAGCCCTACGATCGCATAGCCCAGGGGGCGGTTCGGGCGCTCGGCCGCGAAGGCGCGGGGACTGAGGGCGAGTGCGGCGGCCGATAGGATAAGATCACGTCGTGCAACTTCCATAGCAGGCTCCCTGGCGTTCGGGTCGATCGATCGGGAAGGCGCACGCACAAGCGCAAAGCTAGGCGACTATCGAATGTTGCGGTGTGGCGCGTCCTCGGATGGGGCTTCGGGGCGAAGCTAGCAGCATTGCCGCCGTGGGGAAGGGGCATGCGCCCCCAACCCACGGTGGCCGATTGGCTCCTCCGGGCGAGCGCACGCTCGCCCGGGGAAAGGCCTTGTCAAATGAAGCGGTTGATGAGGTTCTCGATCCGCTCCTGGCGGCCCGAGCGCGGCTGCGGGTCGATCGACTGCTCGACCGCCAGGTCTGCGATGCCGGCCAGATCGAGGTCGGCGATCTTTTCGCCGAACGCGCCCGTCCAGCCGGCGTAGCGCTCCGCCTTGATCGCATCCAGGCGACCGTCCTCGATCAGGGCTGCGGCGTTCAACAGGCCCTTGGCCACCACGTCGATCCCGCCGATGTGGCCGTAGAAGAGATCGGCGGCGTCCATCGACTGGCGGCGGACCTTGGCGTCGAAGTTGAAGCCGCCGGTGGTGAAGCCCCCGGCGCGCAGGATCTCCAGCATCGCCAGCGTCATTTCCTCGACGGAGTTCGGGAATTGATCCGTGTCCCAACCGTTCTGCGGGTCGCCGCGGTTGGCGTCGATCGAGCCGAAGATACCGAGCGCCCCTGCGGTCGCGATCTCGTGCTCGAAGGTGTGGCCCGACAGCGTGGCGTGGTTCGCCTCGATGTTGACGCGGACCTCGTTCTCCAGGCCATAGCGCTTCAGAAAGCCGTACACGGTCGCCGTGTCGAAGTCGTACTGGTGCTTGGTCGGCTCGTGCGGCTTCGGCTCGATCAGGATCGTGCCGGTGAAGCCGATCTTGTGCTTGTGCTCGACCACCAGGTTCAGGAAGCGCCCGAGGTTGTCGAGTTCGCGCTTCAGGTCGGTGTTGAGCAACGTCTCGTAGCCCTCGCGGCCGCCCCACAGCACATAGTTGGTGCCGCCGAGGCGATGGGTCGCCTCCAGCGCGTCGCGGACCTGCATCGCGCCGAACGCGAACACTTCCGGATCCGGGTTGGTCGCCCCGCCGGCTGCATAGCGCGGGTGGCTGAACAGGTTGGCGGTGCCCCACAGCAGCTTGCGGCCGGAGGACGCCTGCAGCTTTTCCAGGTGATCAACCGCTTCGGCGAAGTAGCGGCGGTGTTCGGCGACGTTGGCGGCATCCGCCATCACGTCGACGTCGTGGAAGCAGTAGAAGGGCACGTCCAGCTTCTGGAAGAAGTCGAACGCCACCTCGCGCTTCTGCGCCGCTGCGTTGCTGTCGTTGGCACCGCGGTGCCAGGGGCGGTTGAAGGTGCCGCCACCGAACACGTCGCTGCCGGGCCAGCAGAAGGTGTGCCAGAAGCACGCGGCGAAGCGCAGATGCTCCTCCATCGTCTTGCCCAGCACGACGCGGTTCTTGTCGTAGAAGCGATAGGCGAGTTCGTTCTCGCTATCGGGACCCTCGTAGCGGATCTGGGGAATGTCGGCGAAGAACTCGGCCATCACAGGTTCCTTATGCGGGGATAGGCGTCGCGGAAGGTGGCGCGCTTGGGGGCCAGGCGCTCGACGAGCGCTGGATCTGGTTCGATGACGTGGGCGACGGGCGGTGCCTGGCACACGTCTGCGGCGGTGCCGCCATCGACGGCAAGCTGGGCGAGACGGGCGGCACCCAAGGCAGGCCCAACTTCGCCGCCCTGCAAGTAGACAAGCGTCACGTCCATCGCCGCCGCAAGCGTCTCGCCCCAGTAGCGGGAACGAGCGCCACCCCCGATCACCGACAGGCGATCGATGGTGGTTCCGGCTTCGCGGAGGACGCGCACGCCATCGGCTAGTGCGAAGCCGACGCCTTCCAGCACCGCCTGCGCCAGCCGTTCCGGGCTGGTGTCATGGTCGAGCCGCAGGAACGCACCGCGCACCTGCGCATCATTGTGCGGCGTCCGCTCACCGGAGAGATAGGGGAGGAAGATCTCCGGCCCGGACGCCGGCCCGGCGCGTTCGGCGCGGGCGAACAGGTCGGCGGCACCGGCGGCGCCGGTCAGACGCGCCACCCAGTCGATGCAGGCCGCAGCCGATAGGTGGACCGCCATCTGGTGCCACATGGCCGGCAGGCAGTGGCAGAAGGCATGGACTGCGCCGGCGACATTCGGCCGAAACTGGTCCGTCGCCACGAAGATGACGCCCGACGTGCCGAGCGAGAGCAGGGCGTCGCCATCGCGCACGGCACCGACCCCCGCAGCACCGGCGGCATTGTCGCCGCCGCCGCCGGCGACCGGCACCTCGGCCATGCCCCACAACGCGGCGATGTCGGGGAGCAGCCGGCCGGCAATGTCGCTCCCTTCCACCAGCTGCGGCATTTGCGCCTCGGTGAGGCCGGTGGCCGCGAGCAGCGTGTCGCTCCAGCGCCGGCCGGCCACGTCGAGCCACAGGGTGCCCGCCGAGTCCGACATGTCGGAAGCCTTTTCGCCGGTCATCTTCAGCCGGACATAGTCCTTGGGCAGCAGCACGGTGGCGATGCGGTCGAAGACCGCGGACTCGTGGTGGCGGAGCCACTGGAGCTTGGGTGCCGTGAACCCTGGCATCGCGAGGTTGCCGGCGATCGCGTGCAGCTCGAGGACCGCTGCCTCGAGCTCCGCGCATTCCGCATAGGAGCGGCCATCGTTCCAGAGGATCGCCGGCCGCAGCGGCGTGTCGTCTGCGCCCAGGACCGTCGCGCCGTGCATCTGGCCGGCGAGCCCGATGCCCCGCACGGCCCGCCGCACCGCAGGATCGATCGCCTGCACCGCCGCCGTGGTGGCATGCCACCAGGCGTCCGGATCCTGCTCCGACCAGAGCGGCTGGGGCCGTTGCACGCTGAGCGCGGCGGTACCCTGGCCGACTACTGCGCCGTGCTCGTCCAGTACCACCGCCTTGACGCCGGAGGTGCCGATATCGATGCCGAGGAACATGGGCCGATCAGTCCTTGAACGGATCGATCAGCTGGATCGTGCCGTCCGTGTTGAAGGTCAGTTCGGTCACCTTGGCCGAGCGCAGGTGGTTCTTATCGGATAGCTGGGTGTCGTGGTAGAACAACCACCAGCGGCCCTGGAACTCCACGATCGAGTGATGCGACGTCCAGCCCTGCACCGGCTTCAGGATGTGTCCCGTGTAGCGGAACGGCCCATAGGGCGAGTCCCCGATCGCATAGTTCAGGAAGTGCGTGTCACCCGTGGAGTAGGTGAAGTAGTATTTGCCGCCGCGCTTGAACGTCCACGCCGCCTCGAAGAAGCGCCGGTCGTGGTCGCCGCCCAGGACCGGCTTGCCCGCCTCGTCCGTGATGATCACGTCGCGCGGTGCTTCGGCGAACTGCTTCATGTCCGCGGACATGCGCGCGATCTTGGGCGCGATCGCTGGCTTGTCGTCCTGCTTCAGGTCGGTGTCGCCGCCGTTCGGATCATAGCGGCCGTTGGTCCAGCGCTGGAGCTGGCCGCCCCAGATCCCGCCGAAATACATGTAGCTCGCGCCGTCCGTGTCGGTGAACACGGCCGGGTCGATCGAGTAGCTGCCGCGGATCGGCTCCTTCTCGGCCTTGAAGGGTCCGGTCGGCGACTTGGACGTGGCGACACCGATGCGGAAGACCCCCTGTTTGTCGCGGGCCGGCATGTAGAGGTAATAGGTGCCGTTCTTGTACGCAGCGTCCGGCGCCCAGGTCTGCTTGGAGGCCCAGGGAATATCCTTCACGTCGATCGCGACCGGATGGACCGTCACCGGGCCGCCGACGCGATCCATGCTCAGCACATGATAGTCGTGCATGGCATATTGATTGCCAAGGTCGTCGTTGGGAATACCCGCATCGACGTCATGGCTGGGATAGACGTAGAGCTTGCCGTTGAAGACATGCGCCGATGGATCGGCGAAGAACTTGTCGGTCACTAGCGGCTGCGCCACGTACCGGCGCCCCTCCGGGCTGCGCGCTTCGGCATGCGTCGCGTGCTGAGCCGCGGTGTGGGTCTGCGCGCCGGCCAGCGTTGCCGTAGCGGCAATGGCGGCGGTCGCCAGACAGAGTTGTAGGCGCAGGCGCATTCAGGCTCTCCTTCCTCTTTTCGGACCTTCTTGCGAGGCCTCGGGCCGCTGACGCAACCTAGATAGCGCTACCATATTGCGGGATTTCAGCGCCTGCAAGGAGATTGCACACGTGCGTCGCTCTTGCCCATCCTGCCGCTTGCGTTCATGCCTGCGCGGTCTCGAACCTGGAATGCGCCAACCGCCCCATGGACCCGATCTCCGCCGCACCGACACGTTCTTCCCGCCGCGCGGGTTCGGCCCCCACCATCAGCGACGTCGCCCGCCGAGCCGGAGTGTCTCCGATGACGGTGTCTCGCGTCATCAACGGCGAGGCGAATGTCCGGCCGGCGACGCGGGACGCCGTCAACGCGGCCATCTCGGAACTCAACTATGCGCCCAATCGGGCCGCCCGCAGCCTGGCCGGGGCGGGGCAGGTCCGGATCGGCCTGCTGTACAGCAACCCGAGCGCGGGCTTCCTGAGCGAGTTCCTGCTGGGCAGCCTGGACCAGGCGAGCCGCAGCGACGTCCAGATCGTCGTGGAGCGGTGCGAACTCGGCGAACATGAACTCGAGGTCGCCCAGCATCTGGTGCGCGGCGGCATCGACGGCATCATCCTGCCGCCTCCGTTGTGCGAGGCGCCGGCGCTGCTCTCGCTGCTTCGATCGGCGCGGATCCCGACGGTCGCCGTCGCGACCGGGCTGCCCGCAGAAAACCAGCTGGCGATCCGCATCGACGATCGCGAGGCCGCGGCGATGATGACCCGGCACATCATGGACCTGGGGCATCGCCGCATCGGGTTCATCGCCGGCAACCCCAACCTGTCCGCCAGTGCGCAGCGGCTCGAAGGTTTCCGGGAAGCGCTGGCCGCTGTCGGTATGGCCGAGGATCCGGCCCTGATCGTCGACGGGCTGTTCACCTACCGCTCGGGGCTGGATGCGGCCGAGCAATTGCTGGACCTGCCGGAGCCGCCCACCGCAATCTTTTCATCGAACGACGACATGGCGGCAGCGACGGTCGCGATCGCGCATCGCCGTGGGCTCGACGTGCCGGGTGACCTTACCGTCTGCGGCTTCGACGACACCACATTGGCGACCGCGATCTGGCCGGAACTGACGACCATCCACCAGCCGATCGCCAATATGGCTCGCGCCGCGGTGGAACTGCTTGTTGCCACCCTGCGCCAGCAGAAGCGGCTGGACGGCGCCGCAGAGCAGCAGGTTCTCGATTACACGCTGATCCGCCGTCAATCGGACGCGCCGCCGCGTCGCCGGCCACGCGCGCTCGGCGCTTGACGGCGGCCGGCAACTTGATAGCGATAACAGGTTAAGGCGGACGGGCAGTTGGCCACCTCGCGCGACCAGCCGCAGGGAGCAAGAAGCCGCACAAACGATCAATCCGGCGTGGGCCGGGCGAGGAGAGACGATGACTGACAGCTTTAGGGGACCGGGGCAGGGGGGGGCAGGCATCGCCACCAACCACGGCTTCATCGCCGCAATCGTCGCAGTGGCGACGATCGGCGGCTTCATGTTCGGCTATGATTCGGGCGTGATCAACGGCACGCAAAAGGGGCTGGAGTCGGCGTTCGACCTCGGCCGCCTGGGCATCGGCGTCAATGTCGGCGCCATCCTTGTGGGCTCCGCCATCGGCGCCTTTGGCGCGGGACGGCTGGCGGACGCGATCGGTCGCCGCAACGTGATGATGCTGTCGGCGGTGCTGTTCCTAGTCAGCGCCGTGCTTGCCGGCGCTGCCAATGGTTCGCTGGTCTTCATCCTCGCCCGCATCGTCGGCGGCCTGGGCGTCGGCGCCGCGAGCGTGATCTCCCCGGTTTACATCTCGGAAGTCACCCCGGCATCGATCCGCGGTCGGCTTTCGAGCGTGCAGCAGGTGATGATCATCACCGGCCTTACCGGCGCGTTCGTCGCCAACTTCGTGCTGGCGCGCTATGCCGGTGGCTCGACGTCCGAGTTCTGGCTCGGCTTCCCGGCCTGGCGCTGGATGTTCTGGCTGCAGGCCATCCCGGCCGCCATCTATCTGCTGGCGCTGCTCGTCATCCCGGAGAGCCCGCGCTTCCTGGTTGCCAAGGGACGTGACGCGGAGGCGCATGCGGTGCTCACCCGCCTGTTCGGCAGTGCGGAGGCCGACCGCAAGGTCGTCGAAATCCGCAACTCCCTCGCGGCCGACCATCACAAGCCCAAGCTGTCGGACCTCCGCGACAAGGCAACCGGCAAGATCCGTCCCATCCTGTGGGCCGGCATCGGCCTCGCGATCTTCCAGCAGCTCGTCGGCATCAACGTCGTCTTCTACTACGGCGCGGTGCTGTGGGAGGCGGTTGGCTTCACCGAGGACAACGCGCTCCAGATCAACATCCTGTCGGGCGTGCTGTCGATCGCAGCCTGCCTGTTCACGATCGCGACCGTCGATCGCATCGGTCGCAAGCCGCTGCTGCTCGTCGGGTCGGCCGGTATGGCCGTCACCCTGGCCGTGGTGGCCTATGCCTTTTCGACCGCAGTCACCGATGCGTCCGGCGCGGTTTCGCTGCCGGGCCACAACGGCATGATCGCGCTGGTCGCGGCCAACCTCTACGTGATCTTCTTCAACGCCAGCTGGGGCCCGGTCATGTGGGTGATGCTGGGTGAGATGTTCCCGAACCAGATCCGCGGTTCCGGCCTCGCGGTCTCGGGCTTCGCGCAGTGGATCGCCAATGCGGCGATCTCGGTGAGCTTCCCGGCGCTTGCCGTCTCGCCGGGCCTGGCCGTCACCTACTTCGGCTATGCGTTCTTCGCGGCCGTGTCGTTCTTCTTCGTGAAGGCGATGGTGAACGAGACCCGCGGCCGCGAGCTGGAGGACATGGCGGGCTAAGCCCTCCTGCTCGTCACCAACACAGAAAAGGCGGGAGTACCACACCGGTACTCCCGCCTTTCTCATATCTGGCGCCTGGAAAGGCTTACTTCGTCCAGGCGTAGGGTCCGATCAGCGTTCCGACGAAGCCCGTCGCGACCTTCGTGCTCAGGAACCGCGCGTCCACGTCGGCGGCCAGCGTCTTCCTACCGGCCGTGCCCTCATAGTCGAACGCCATAGTCCCTCCATCGGCCCGGATCGTCAGCGTCACGGGCTTACCCGGCGATATCGGAGCCGAGGCAACCAGCCGCTCCTGGCCCTGGTCGGCCGTGTAGAGCGCCACCACCGGCTTGCCCGCAATCCGCGTCACGCCGAAGAACAGGTAGTTCCGGTCGCTCTGCATCGCCGCCAGGCCACCGCGCTCCCCGTCCGCCCCTGGATCGAAGCGCACCGCGGTGCTCACCGTGGCGACATGATGCTGCTGTCGCCGGCCGACGAAGGCGGGCACGCCCGAGAGGTCCCCGATGGGTGTGCCGCGGTCGAGCACCAGATCTCCGGCCTCAAGGTGGTAGAAGGGGCGCTTGGGCGTGCGTACGCCGACCCACTGCATCGCCAGCTTGTCGCCGTCGAACTCGTCGACATAGCCGAAGTCGCCGGTCGTCGGCACCGGGCCGGGCGTTTGGGCTGGCAGCTTGGGTGCCCTGCTCGCGAAGGGGATGGTCTCGCCCTTGGGCAGGATGATCGGCCAGCCGTCCTTCCAGGTGACAGGCAAAAGGAACGTTTCGCGCCCGATGTTGTAGAAGTCGCCTTCATAGGGGCGCACGGCGAGGAAGGTCGCGAACCACTCTCCGTTCTGCGTCTCGACCAGCTTGGCGTGCCCCGCAGACGTGATCGGATTTGGACGTGCCGGATCGAGATCCCGCTGGGTCAGGATCGGGTTGTCCGCACAGGGTACGAAGGGGCCGCGCAGGTTCTTCGATCGCAGCACCACCTGGGAATGGTTGACGCTGGTCCCGCCCTCGGCAGCGGTCAGATAGTACCAGCCGTCCTTCTTCAGGATGTGCGGTCCCTCGATCCACACCGGCTTCTTGGAAATGTCGACGCCGCCGTTCACCAGCTGCGTACTTTCGCCCACCATCTTGCCAACGCGCCAGTCATACTCCTGGATCCAGATCGCGCGATGGCCATCGTAGCGCGGCGGTTCGGCGGGTGCTCGGTTGTTGACGATATAGGCGCGGTCGCCTTCCCAGAAGATCGAAGGATCGATCCCCTCGAACGGCAGCCAGATCGGCTTCGACCAGGGGCCGGCCGGATCCTTCGCCGTGATGACGAAGTTGCCGCCGCACTCCACGCAGGTGTTCGCGATGTAGAAGGTGCCGTCGTGGTACGAGATGTCGGGGGCGAACACCGCCTGCGAAGTGCGCATACCGGTGAAGTCGAGCTGCTCCGGCCGATCGATCGCGTTGCCGATCTGCGTCCAGTTCACCAGGTCCTTCGAGCGGAAGATCGGCAACCCCGGGAAGTGCGCGAAGGAAGAGAGGACGAGGTAATAGTCGTCCCCCACGCGCGTGACCGACGGATCGGGATAATAGCCGGAGAGGATCGGGTTGCGGTGCTGCCCCGCACGGACGGTTACCCGTTCCTGCGTACGGCCGTCGTAGGTGAAGCGGCTGAACCGCGCCGGCTCCGTCGCCAGCGCGGGAGAGCCGGCGGCGAGACCCGCCAGCGCCAGGGCAAGCGTGCGAATGTGCATGTCGATCCTCTCTGTATTCTGAGCGGGCGAGCTTGAGCCTATTGCTTGCTCGGGTCCGCTTTGGCCGCCGTGCCCGCGGTGGCGAGCTCGTGCGCTGCATGCGCCAGCTCGATCCACATCGCCCCTTCCGGGATCACATATTCGTTCTCGCCCCAGAAGAAGGGCCAGTCCTCATGGTTCTCGGGGAAGTCGGGCTTGATGATCAGAACGCCCGGAACCACGCCACCCGCAATGAAGGAGAAGTCGGCGCGGTTGTTGCCATAGGCCACTTCCTTGGAGACGGTGCCGACGCCGGAAACGAACGAAATGTCGGAGCCGGGGTGATGGCCGAGCAGGAACTCGATCCCGCGGAATACCGGATCCGCCGGCATGATGTCCGGGAACGCCTTGTGCAGGGCATAGGCGTTGAGTGCCGATCCCAAAACGGCGCCGCTGCCGGCCCAGCCACCGGTGGTGATCGGCACGCCGAACGGATTGGCTGCTGCCCCCGTGCGGGTGGCCTCGGCATAGGTCCGCACTGCCGGGATCATGCCGTCGCGATAGCTCGCGGGCATGAAGGGCAGAGCCGCGACGGCGTCGCGCAGGTTCGACGCAAAGGTCTTCTCGATCGCTGGCCACGCCGATTGGACGGCCGCGACATAGCGCTGGTCCTTTGTCGCGCGCAGCAATTCCACCGCGGCCGAGAAGCGTTCCGCCTCCAGCGGCCCACCGGTGGTGTTGCCATATTGGTAGAGATCGGGGGCATGCGACTGCTCCTCCGCCCAGGTGCGGGTCGCGATCGCCAGCGCCTTCCTCGAAAGCTCCGGATCGACTTCGGCCAGCGCCCGCGATGCTGCTGCCAGCCCGGCGATCGAGCCATAGTTGAGCGCGGAGGCTTTGGTGGTGAACGCCCAACGATCGTCCGGCGTGCCGCTGCGCCCGTTCCTCTCCTCGCCCAGCTTCAGGCTCGGATCGTAGATCAGCCCGTCGGTCTTGGTCGATGCGTCGCCGAGGTGGGTATATTGGGCGACGTCGGGTTCGACGATGCCATGGATGGCGTGGCCGACCGCGTCGAACTGCGCGACCAGTTGCAGCGTACCGTGGCGGATCTGCTGGAGCAGGTCGGGGGTGCCGTCGGGGACATGCATCTCCGTGCGGCGGCGGCTCCAATCCACCGCGGTCGTGTCGCGCGCCGGCCGCCAGCGTTCCCAGCTATCCACCAAGGAGCGGATCACCTGATATTGCGACTGGGTGCGGATGTCGAAGTCGCCCGCGTCGAACCAGCCGCCGACCGCCAGGCCGGGAATGTGCTCGCCCGGCTTGAAGCGGGTATCGGTGGTCGGCCCCTGCGCATAGAGGTCGATGTGCTCATGGCTGACCGGCGCCTGGCGAGCGTCGTCCCGATGCGCCTCGCCGTGCCAGACGCGATAGCCTTCGTTGACGAACATATGGTCCATCGCGACGGGGAAGTAGACGTCCATCGTCGGGTGCCAGGCGCCCGCATAGGTGTCCGCGGCGATCCGAAACGGGGCGGTGCGGGTGTCGCCATATTCCAAGACATAGAGGCCCGGCTGGCGCACGCCGCTGAAATCCAATTGCAGGTAGCTGTAGCGCAGATAGTCACCCCAGCGCTTTGCCGGCGAGACGCTGACGGGCGTCATGCGGCCATCTTCGCCGACGCGCAGCAGCCGCGCGGGCAGGGTGCGGCGGTCGTTGCGGTCGAGCTCGATCGTGGCGACCTTGCGCGCGCCGGGCGTGTAGCCGAGCTGCGAATGGGCGATGACGGGCGCACGCAGCCAGCCTGGAACGCTGTTCGGCTGGATTGTCCATTCGACCACGGTTCCCGTGCGCCCTGCCGGCAACAGCGAGCGGAACACGAACCAGCCATTCTGCGCCTGGTTGCGGCCATCGAACAGCTGCACCTCGACATTCGATTGGATGGACACGCGTCGCGCCGGGTCTTCCGGCGCGAGCACGAAGCGGTTGCCGCGCGCTATCGGCGTCGGTTCGGCGCCCGGACCTTCGGCGCGTCCGCTCGCCGCGTTGCGCTCGGGCGTTCGGATCATGGCGTCGGCGGGGTAGAGCGGGAAGCCGCCGGTGCGGCCGTCGACCATATAGCTGTGATGGAAATAGGCGGAGGGCAGGAACTCCAGGTTGAAGCCTGCCTTA
Source organism: Sphingomonas sp. ACRSK (assembly GCF_022346685.1). Lineage (NCBI taxonomy): Bacteria > Pseudomonadati > Pseudomonadota > Alphaproteobacteria > Sphingomonadales > Sphingomonadaceae > Sphingomonas > Sphingomonas sp. ACRSK. The sequence goes on from NZ_JAKRNR010000013.1 coordinate 72,461, forward strand.
CCCGCGAGTGCTGCCGGGACCGGCTGCTCCAGGATCACCGACACCGCGACCGCCGCGCCGCGCTTTTCGGAGCGGATCCGGTAGCGCCATTGGTGCTCGGGATACTCCAGCGTCACCGTGATCGCACCCGTCGCGGCGTCCACCTGTCGGTCCACCAGGCGTCCGATCGCGTCCCACTGCCCGGGAGTGGAGGACAGGCGGACATCGCCGTTCGTCGCGATCCGTTTGCCCTGCTGGATGATCTCGACGCCGCTGATTTTGGAGTCGGCGAACAGGCCGTCGTACCAGTTGGAGAAGACCAGCACGTTGACCGCCGGCGCCTCGTAATAGCCGGCCTCGCCCAGCTTCAGCTCGGGCGATGCCGTCGGCTGCAGGGTTTGAGCTTCTACGGGCGCAGTGCTTGCAAGCAGTGCTGCCAGCAGACAGAACACAGGTCTTCCCGCCATGACCATCCTCTCCTGGTTGTCCCGGCACTCTTCGGCGCCTGTGCTTGACTATAGCGCTAACAACATCGTCTGCTAGCCGCATCTTGTGTTGAGAGTTGAAGAACGTCGAGGAGAGTAGCTCCTGCCGATAGCGCTATCAGAAGCGTTGAAGGGGAACCGAATCACGCTGGCGGTCTAGAGCGGATCGGTCCGCTCATCCTCCGCGCGAGGCGGCATCGCGATGCGCGTGTCGGTCAACGCCAGCTCGACCAGCAGCCGCATCGCGGCATTCGCGCCCGCTACGTCCTTTGCGACGATGGCATCATAGACGCGGGCATGATCCGGGATCGGGTCGCGGATCAAGGCGCGGGTGCGTTGCTTGAACTGCGTGGTCCAGGCGACGGCGGCCCCGATCGAGGATCCTAGAACCACCATGGCATCGTTTCCGGTCGCGTGCAGCAGCGCATCGTGGAAGTCGCGATCCGCCGCCACGCCGGCTGGCGTCGCAAGCGAGTGCCGGCGCATGCCCTTCAGAGCGTCCCCCATGCGCTTCAGGTCCGCTCGGGTACGCCGCTCGGCCGCAAACGCGGCCGCGGCGGGTTCGATCACCAATCTCAGTTCAAAGAGACTGCGCACCAGCCGCGCGTCCGGTTCTCCCGTGAATGCCCATGCGAGCACGTCCGGGTCGAGCAGGTTCCATCGCTCGCGCGGGAGGACATGGGTGCCGGTTTTGACACGGCTCTCCACCAGCCCCTTGGCGGTCAAGACCTGAACTGCCTCCCGATACGCGCCGCGGGAAACGTCCAGGGCTTCAGCCGCCGCGATCTCGCCGGTCAGCACGTCTCCCGGCTTGTACTGCCCCGAAAGGATCGCGACGCCCAGCTTGTGGGCGACGGCACCGCGAAGACGCCGGCCAGGCCTGCGCGTGGACTCCCGGGACTCGGTCGTGGCCGGGGACGTGTCGGCAATCACTTGCGGAAGATCCCGGCTTTCTGAGATCGCGGCTGCCCGCTGTACCATGTCGCTGCCGTCGCTCATCGGCTGCCCGGACGGAGGGGCGCAACGCGGACGGACGCTCGTCGCTGGATTGGAAGCTCGGGCGGGCAAAGAAAGGCGCAGCTTCCCCGCCACGCCGGCAACGCCGCATAGGTAGACAGCCGCATTCCGTTCTCCCAAATCTTCTGTTCTTGCGGCAAACCTGTCACGCAGCCGGCCAACCGGCAACCCGCCATGGCTCGCAGCAGGCGCCCTTCAACTCCCCCCGGGCGGCGCCGTCGACTGGCGCTCGACCAGGACATGCTGGAGCACGCGGGAGCGTTCGTCACCTGTCGGCGCAACGGTGCCGGCGCGCATTTCCCGGATCAGGAGTTGCAGCGCTTCCGCCGCGAGTTCCAGCACCGGCTGCCGGATCGTGGTGAGCGGGGGCCAGAGCGTCACCGCCGCCGTGGTGTCATCAAAGCCGGCGACGGTAAGGTCGGCCGGCACGTCCAGGTGCCGGCGATGCGCGACGGAAACGACGGCCGCGGCCATGTCGTCGTTGCTCGCGAAGACGGCGGTGGGCGGGGTGGGCGCATCCAGCAACTGCTCGCCCGCGACCAGGCCAGATGCATAGCTGAAATCACCCGCGGCGATCTGGGCCTCGGCCGTCCCGGCTTCCCGCACCGCCTCCTGGAATCCGCTCAACCGCTCCGCACTCGCGGACTGGTCCGGATTGCCGAGGATGAAGCCTAGGCGGCGATGCCCCAGCTCGATCAGGTGGCGGGTCATGTCATAGGCAGCTTGGCGATTGTCGATGCCCACCGAAATGGCACCGGGTGCAGTCCCGCCGACGACCGCGACGGGCAGATTGGCCGCGCGAAGCACCTGCCGTACGAGCGGCATCTCGCCCAGCGGCGGCGCCAGCAGAATGCCGCCGACACCGGAGGCGATCAGCCCTTCGATCGCCTCCGGCGTCGGCGCTTTGCCATCCTTGCCCTTGAGAAGGATCAGCTGCGCCGCGCGGGCGGACGCCTCCTCGAAGACGCCGCCCAGGAAATCGCTCATGAAGGCGGCGCTTGGATTGGAGTAGATGACGCCGATCCGGATCTCGCGCGACGTCACCAGGCTTCGCGCCATCATGTTCGGCTTGTAGTTGAGCGCGCGAATGGCCTCGTTCACGCGTTCCCGGGTCTGATCGCGAACCCCGGAGTCGGCGTTGATGACGCGGGAGACGGTCATGGGCGACACGCCGGCCTGCTTGGCTACGTCGATGATGGTGACGCCACGCGTCCGTCGGGCGGTTTGTGCCAAGCTCTTCTCTGCGTTGCTGCCGGCGGACTTCGCCTGCGACCGTCGACCAGAGGACGTGCATCCCTGCAAGCGGCTTCGTCAATGCCGTCGCGCACGTCCCTCTGCCGCGCAGCCGTTTACACCGCGACTTGCCTTCGCTCCGCCGGCCGGGCTACGAAGATGGTAACGTTACCGGGAGGGGCCGCACGGTGAGACGATTTCCGTATGTTCGGTGGACCATCATCGGCCTCTTCGTAGGCGCGATGGTCATCAACTATCTCACCCGCAGCATCCTTGGGGTCGCCGCACCGGCGATCATGACCGAGCAGCATATTTCGTCCGCCCAATATTCGTGGATCACGGGCGCGTTCCAGCTCGGCATCATGTTCCAGCCGGTTGCGGGCTATCTGCTCGACCTGATCGGCCTGAAGGTCGGCTTCACCCTGTTCGTCGCGGTCTGGTCGCTGATCACCATGGGCCACGGCCTGGCGACCGGCTGGCTGGGCTTTGCAGGCCTGCGGGGCGCGCTGGGGCTGGTTGAGGGCTCTGCCCAGCCGGCCGGCATGAAGCTGGTCGCCGAATGGTTTCCAGCGCGGGAGCGTGGCGTCGCTGGAGGAATCTACCAGATCGGGGCGTCCTTCGGCGCGGTGTTCGCGCCGCCGCTCGTGGCCTGGGCGGTGCTCAACCACAGCTGGCGTGCGGCGTTCTTCGTCGCCGGCGGTCTCGGCCTCCTGTGGGTGATCGCCTGGCTGTTCTGGTACGCGCCGCCCGCACGACATCGGGCCCTGTCCGAGAGGGAGCGGACGCTCATCGTCGAAGGTCAGGAGGCTGCGCTTGCCAAGCGGCGACGCCGGCCGCCGCTTCGGGAACTGCTCGGGCAGCGCAACCTCTGGGCTATCGCAGGGGCGCGCTTCCTGGCCGATCCGGTCTGGGGCATGCTGTCTCTGTGGATGCCGCTGTACCTCGTCCAGGCGCGCCACTTCGATCTCACCCAGATCGCGATGTTCGCGTGGCTGCCCTTTCTCGCGGCGGACCTCGGCTGCCTGTTCGGCCCTGCCGTGGTGGCTTGGCTCCAGCGGCGCGGCATTTCCCTGGTGGATGCGCGTCGCGGCGCCTTCACGGTGGGTGCGGTGCTGATGATGGGCATGATGTTCGTCGGAACGGTGACGAGCCCCATCGCCGCGGTCGCACTCCTCTGCCTCGGCGGCTTCGCGCATCAGACGCTGTCGGTGACGGTGATCACCATGTCGTCCGACCTGTTTCCGCAGGACCAGGTGGCGACCGCCACCGGCGTGTCGGGGACTGCTGCCAACCTGGGCGTCCTGATCTTCACCCTCGTGCTGGGCTCACTGGTCGACCAGGTTGGCTATCAACCCTTCTTCATCCTCCTCGGCCTGCTCGACCTTCTCGGCGCTGCGCTGCTTTGGACGCTGGTTCGGAAAACCGCATGACCATCCGCAATCCCATCCTGCGGGGCTTCAACCCCGATCCGTCGATCGTCCGCGTGGAGGACGATTATTACATCGCCACCTCCACCTTCGAATGGTTTCCAGGCGTCCAGATCCACCACTCGCGTGATCTCGCCAACTGGCGTCTCGTCGCACGTCCGCTTCGTCGCCCCAGCCAGCTCGACATGCGCGGCAATCCGGACGCCTGCGGGGTGTGGGCGCCGGACCTCAGCTACGCCGATGGTCGGTTCCACCTGATCTTCACCGATGTGAAGCGCTATGGGCGCACGACGGTGGATGGTGCGCGTGGGGCGTCGCTGCGCGACTTCCACAATTACTGGGTCTGGTGCGATCGGATCGATGGTGACTGGTCCGATCCCGTCCATCTCAACAGCAGCGGCTTCGATCCGGCGCTGTTTCACGACGACGACGGACGCAGCTGGCTGCTCAACATGCTGTGGGATCATCGGCCGGGCCGGCGCCGCTTCGCCGGCATCGTCGCGCAGGAGATGGATCTCCGCAGCGGCTGCCTGCTCGGGGAGCGCCGCGTGATCTTCGAGGGAACGCCGCTCGGCTTCACCGAGGGGCCGCACCTCTACAAGCGGGACGGCTGGTACCATCTCCTGGTCGCGGAAGGGGGGACCGAGCGGAACCACGCCGTCGTCATGGCCCGCTCGCGCTCGCTGTTCGGACCTTACGAGGTGCATCCCGACGGCCCCGTGCTTACGGCCCGCGGCCGGCCCGAGGCTCCCTTGCAGCGCGCCGGGCACGGCGATCTCGTCGAGACGCCCTCGGGCGAGACGTGGATGACTTATCTTTGCGGCCGCCCCTTGCCGGCAAGCGACCGCTGCGTGCTGGGGCGGGAAAGCGCGATCCAGCCGATGCGCTGGGGTGCGGACGGATGGCTGCGCACGCTCAACGGGACGGGGGTACCGGTGGCGGAAGTAGCAGGGCCGGCGCACGCCGCCGTCGACCCTGTGCAAGAGGAGACCGAGTTCACCGGCTCGACCCTGCCGGAGCCGTTCCAATGGCTCCGGACGCCCTATCCCGAGCAGCTGTTCAATCTCGATGCGCGTCCCGGGCACCTGCGCCTCTACGGGCGCGAGACCATCGGCAGCCACTTCACCCAGTCGCTGGTCGCGCGGCGACAACAGGCGTTCCGCTACCATGCGCAGACCTGCGTCGACTTCGAGCCCGAGCATTTCCAGCAGGCGGCCGGCCTGGTCTGCTATTACAACAGCACCAAATTCTACTTCCTCCACCTGACCGCCGACGATGGCGGCGAGCGCCAGATCCAGGTGCTGGCCGTCACGCCGCAGGGGGAGGGGAGCAGTGTCCTCACGCCGCCGACCCCGATCGGTCCGGGTGCCGTCGAGCTTCGCGTGGAGGTGGACCATGAGGCACTGCGCTTCGGCTATCGCCTGGCAGGTGCCTTGGAGTGGTGCTGGCTACCGGAGACGTTTGACGCGAGCCTGTTGTCGGACGAGGCGACGCTGCCGGGGCTGCCGAACTTCACCGGCACCTTCGTCGGCATGGCGTGCCAGGACATGGCCGGCACCGGCCTTCCGGCCGACTTCCGCTATTTCCACTATGTCGAGCACCCGGCGGCCGACCCGCTGCGGGAGCAGGCATCGGCACGCGCAGAGGTTCTGGGCTAGGCGGGCTGGATGCGGGGAAATGGCTGCGAAGCGCGAGCCAGCGCAGCCGTGCCCCTCCTCAGGGTTTGCGCGTCCGCTTTACCCCGGTCTTCGGGACGAGGATCAGCGTGCGTCCCTCGACCCGCCACGAGGCGAGATCGGAGAGGAAGTTCATCCCCAGCACGTTCATGTCGCCGAGCGCCGGCGAGATCGCGACCTTGAGATCGCGCGCCGTGATCGATCCCAGCTCCAGCTGCTTCACCGATCCGGTGCGCGCCTGGGCGAGGCCGTTCGCGGTCTGAAGCACCACCGGAACCAGGCTGGTGCCGGAGCCTACGGCGGCCGCCTTTGCCGTGTCCTCGGAGATCGCGGTGATCGTCGCACCGCTGTCGACCAGCATCCGGCGCTCTACCCCGTTGATCGTCGCGCGTGCCCAGAAGTGCCCGTCCGGCGACATCCGGATGCGAACCTCTCCGCCGGACACCTCCTGGCCGTTCACGCCGAGGCGCTCGGCGATGCGCGCCAAAGAAGGTTCGTAGGGTGCTTGCTGGAACAGGATGAACAGGCACAGCGCGAGCAACCCGACCGAGAAAGCGAAGCGCACGATCGGCCCGATGAAGGGGATGCGCTGGATGAATGCGAGCGCCAGCGCCGCAAGCACTGCATAGATTGCGATCTGCTGCCATTCGGTGCTGATGGTCACGCGGTGTAGCCCTTCATCTCGTCACGAACCCAAAGCCCAAAGTTTCGATCCGCAGCGTCTGTTCGGGACGATCAGAGCGGACTGTCGATGGATGCGGGTGGCTTGCTGAACCAGTGAGGCCCCGCCGGGGTCATGTAGAAGCAATCCTCCAGCCGGACGCCGAACTTGCCCGGCAAGTAGAGGCCCGGCTCGTTGGAGAAGCACATGCCGGCCGCGAGCGGGGTAGTCTCTCCGTGCACGAGGTTGACCGGTTCATGCCCATCCATGCCGATGCCGTGGCCCGTGCGGTGGGAAAGGCCGGGCAGCCGGTAGCGCGGGCCATAGCCCTGCGCCTCGTAGAAGGTGCGCACGGCATCGTCGATGGTGCCGGCCGCGACGCCGATCCGCGCTGCCTGCAATGCCACCTGCTGTCCCTTCGCGACCGTTTCCCACACCCGGCGAACCTCCGGGCGGACGCTTCGGTAGGAGAAGGTGCGCGAGACATCGGACTCATAGCCATGCACCGAGCAGCCGCAGTCCATCAGCAGCACTTCGCCCGGCGCGATCCGGTACACCTGTCGGCTGCCGTGCGGATAGGCGGAGGCCTCGCCCACCAGCGCCATCGAGAACGCCGGCTCGCCGCCGAGCTTGCGGGTTGCGGCGCTCATCAGCGCGGACACGTCACGGCCGGTCATGCCGGCCTCGACCCGCGCCCAGGTCCACCGATAGGCGGCGAGGGTGACGTCGGTCGCCATCTGCATCAGCGCGATCTCGGCTGGGGACTTGATCATGCGCAGGCCGCGGACGACCGGATCGGCCGACACGAGCCGCATGCCCGGCAGCCGCGCGCCGAGCCCGTCTGCCACGAAGAAGCGGGCGGTCTCCTCGATCCCCAGCCGCCCCTTGGCCAGGCCCCGCTCCTTCAGCCAGCCGGCGATCAGTGCCAGCGGGCTTTCATCCTCCTGCCACACGCGCACCTCTGCCGCGACGTCGAGGGTCTCGCGGACGGAGGGCTCCTCGAAAAAGGGTGTGACCACCAGTGCCTCGTCTTCACGCGGAAGGACGGCGGCGGTGACGCGCTCGCTCCGGCCCCACTGGATGCCGGTGAAGTAGGTGAGCGAGGCGCCCGGCTCGACCACCACCGCGGCGATGTCGTGGCGGCGCATCAGGGCCTGCGCGCGCCCGATCCGCGCCAGCCGCTCGGCCGCATCGATCGGCTTCGCGGCCGTGGTGAGGTCGCGGAGTTCCGACAGGTCCGGCTCCGCGGCGCGCAGGATCGCGCTGGAAGCCAGGACCGGAACGGTGAGGGCTGCGCCGACGAAGCTGCGGCGGGAGAGGAGGGCGTGCATACCGGCTGGATAGGGTGCATTGCAGGGACGCTGCAATGCACCCGCGCCGGTCAGCGTCGATTTAGCGCCGCCGCCGCCACAGCCATGCGCCGATGGCCGCCACGCCGAGCGCGGCGGCTCCGGCCGCGGCCGGTGCGGCACGGCGCTGCTCGGGATTTCGCTGGCCGCCATCGATGCCGCTGGGCTCGCTGGGCGGATCGAACAGGGTGCCGCTGCCGTCCTCGCCGCGCTCGGCCTTGTGCGACCAGCGTTCCATGAAGCCGTTCATCATCGCCGCGCTCAGGTTGGGCACCGCGAACTGGCCGAGCTTCAGGGCAAGTGCGGGCGCGCCCAGCACGGTGGTGTTGCGGGGGCGCCGTGCAAGCCGGACCACCGCTTTTGCGACGGTCTCCGGTGCCAGTGACCCCGGCGGCATCGCAAGCCGTGCGCCCGTATAGTTGCCGGCGTGCCCGATCGCGGGCGTGTCGACGAACGTCGGATACACGTCGCAGATGTGGATCCGCGGGTTCTTCGAAAGCTCGCCGCGCAGCGCCTGGCTGAAGCCCCGCAACCCGAACTTGCTCGCCGAATAGGCGGCGGCAAACGGCGTCGCAAAGAAGCCGCCGATCGAGATCATGTTGACCCAGGTGCCGCGATCCTGCGCCAGGAAGATCGGCAGGACGGCATGCGCCTCGCTCATGTGGCTGAGCAGGTTCGCCTCGATCACCCTCTGGTGGTCGGCGAGGGGAACGTCCTGGAACTTGCCGAGCACGCCCACGCCCACGCAACTGAACCAGAGGTCGATGCCGCCCAGCCGCTCCCGCGCTTCCGCTGCGAAGGCCGCGACGGCGCCCGGATCGGTCACGTCGACGGGAACGGCGTCGGCCGTGCCGCCCGCGCCGCGGCAGCGCAGGGCGATGTCGTCCAACCCGGCCGTGCCCCGCGCGCCGAGCACCAGCCGGGCGCCCTGCCGTGCGAAGGCGACCGCAGTCGCGGCGCCGATGCCGCTCGATGCACCGGTGATGACGACGCGAAGGGGCGCGCGGCTCATCGGCCGACCGCCTCCTTCACCTTCTCGGCCGCCTTCGCGAGCAGGCCCTTCTCCGCCTCCTCCGCCTCTTCCTTGGTCTTGAAGGCGGCGCCTTCGGGTTCGGCCGGCGGCGCATAGACCGAGAAGAGCTTCAGGTCGCCCGAGCCCTTGTTGATGATGTTGTGCTCCGATCCCTTGGGCACGACTACCATATGGTTCTTGCCCGCCTTGGTCGAATGGCCGTCGACGACGACCTGCGCCTCGCCCGAGACGATGAAGGTCGTCTGATCGGCGGGATGCGTCTCGGTACCGATCTCCTCGCCGGCCGGGATGCTCATCAGCACGATCTGCACCTTGCGGTCGCGATACACCTCCTTCTGCCAGAAGCTGTTCTTGGTCGCGAGGTCCACCATGTCCTTGTTGAAGATCGCCATTCGCCTGCTCCTGTGGATTTGCGTTCGGGAAAGGGGACGAACGAAGGCCCGGACCGTTCCCGTGAACTGCGGATCGCGCGGCGCGATGGGGCGTTCGGGCGGCGCAGGGATGTTCGGGAGACCCGATGGTAACGCTCTTTCCCCAAGCGCATGTCAGCGACGCCGAGCGTGAGCACGGCCTCCGCCTGCTGGTGCGCGAAGCGGCGTTGTCCGGCGGTACCGCCGCGCTCACCACCGGCGTGATCCTCACCGCCTTCGCGCTGCACCTAGGTGCTTCGAACACGATGGTCGGGGTGCTCGCGAGTGCGCCCTTCCTCGCGCAGCTCCTGCAGCTTCCCGCGATCCTGCTGGTGGAGCGCCTGCGCACGCGCAAGCGGATCGCGGTCGTCACCAGCCTGATCGGCCGCGCGATGCTGGCGGTGATGGCGGTCACCGCCTTCTTTAGCGGAACGGTGCCGCTGTTGCTGTTCCTGGCGGCGCAGCTGGTCGTATGCGGGCTGGGCGCGATCGGGACCTGTGCCTGGAACGCCTGGCTCCGCGACCTGGCGCCGGAGGACCGGCTGGGGCGGGTGTTCGCGAAGCGCACGGCCTGGCTCACTGCCATCAGCCTCATCCTCGGCCTCGCCGCGGCGCTTGCGCTGCATCTGACGCCTGCCGGATCGCTGTCGCGCAACCTGGTGTTCGCCGGCATGTTCACGATCGGCTGCGTGACCGGGCTGATCAGCGCGCGCGTGGTCGCGGCCATGCCGGAGCCGGAAATGCCCGTCGCCGACGGGCCGGTCCGCCTCAAGCGCCTGCTCACCCAGCCGTTCCGCGACCGCAACTTCGCCCGGCTGCTGGGCTTCGTCGCCAGCTGGCAGTTCGCGATCAACCTCGCCACGCCCTTCTTCACCGTCTTCATCGTTCGCCAGTTGCGTTTCGAAGTCAGCTTCGTGATGGTGCTGAGCGTGGTGAGCCAGATAGCGAACCTGCTGGCGCTGCGGTCCTGGGGCGTGCTCAGCGATCGCTTCGCCAACAAGTCGGTGATGGCCGTATGTGCGCCGGCTTATATCTTCGCCATCGTCGCCATGATCGGCGCGTCGCAGTTCGAGAACCGCACGCTGGTCGCCGGGTGGCTGGTGGTGCTGCACATGCTGATGGGGGCCGCCATCGCGGGCGTGACGCTCACCTCGACGAACATCGCGCTCAAGCTGTCGCCCAAGGGGAGTGCCACCGCCTATGTCGCGGCAAATGCGATGGTGACGGCAGTCGCCGCCGGCCTCGCGCCCATCCTCGGCGGCCTGCTCGCGGACTTCTTCGCGCGGCGGGAACTCGAGCTGCTGCTCCGCTGGAGCGGCCCGAGCGGGACGCTGAGCCTGCCGCTCATCCTCACCAACTGGGACTTCTACTTCCTGATCGCGGGCCTGCTGGGCCTCTACGCCATCCACCGGCTCTCGCTGGTGGCGGAACATGGCGAGATCGAACGGCGCGAGATGGTGAACCAGCTGCTGTCGGAAACCCGGCGTGGCATCCGCAACATCTCCAGCGTTGCCGGACTGCGCGCGGCGACCGATCTGCCCGCGTCGCTGCTGCGCGACGCGCGACTGCGGCGGCGCCTCCGCCGCGCCCGGGCGAGGCGCGACGAGGCGCGCGCCGCCCGGCGAAGTGTTCCGCGCGGGGCGACGGAGGCAGTCGCCGGAGCCGCATCGGAGCTCGCAGAGTAATCCAGGTTACTTCGAGCCGGCCTGAACCGGTTTTTTGGCCCGTCGCGGGAACAGCGCCTTGCCTTCGCGGCTTGAGAGCCTGAACCGAGCGCCGGCAGGACGCCGCCTCGAACCTCACGGGAGAGGGACGCGAATGGCAAACGTGCAGGACGCTCGGAGACCTCGGCGCGAGCCCCTCGGCTCGCGCGCTCCCCTTGCCGCGGCGCGGTGGTGACCGCGATGGCCTATGTCCGCTACACGCCCGAAGTCGAAGCGATCCCGCCCGACGAGGACGAGACGATCGAGGCGATCATCGCGGCGATGGGGAAGGGCGGGGAGGTGACCTGCCGCCGCTACGGCCGCTACGTCCGGGTCTCCCACGCGAAATCCCACGCACTGTTGCGGGGCGAGCTGCATGTACGCGACGATCTGCCGCCGGAGCTTGCCCAAGGTCTCTTCGCGAGGCCCGGGCGCTACTCCATGGTGGTGCGCATGGCGCAGGTGCCTGGCGAACTGCTGGACGATCGCCGTGTCTCCACGCCGCGCGGGCTTGCGATCAAGGTCCTGGGCGTCGAGGGCGAGAAGCTGGCCGGACATGATGCCGACACGCAGGATTTCGTGCTCGACACCGGCACCGTCTTCAACGCGCCCACCGCCCGCGCCTTTCTCGCCGCCATCAGCGCCACCGAAACCGCGACTGCGCTGCCGCAGGCGGTCAAGGCCGCCGTCTCCACTGCCGCCCGAGTGACCAATCGGGCGCTGAACGCGGTGGGGCTCAACAGCGCCAACCTCGACTTCTACGGCCATCCACGGCTTCACCCGCTCGCGGAGCCCTACTTCAGCCAATGTGCGCTCCGGTACGGTGACTATGTCGCCAAGCTCGGCTTCTTCCCCGACGGCGACACGATGGCGGCGGTGCGGGCGAGGGGCATCGACTTCCACGACCCCGATGCACTCCGGTCGGCGATGATTACCTGGTTCACCGAGAATGCGGTAGAGTTCGACGTCCGGGTGCAGCTGTGCACCGATCCGGAGCGGATGCCGGTGGAGGACGCCAGCGTCGACTGGCCGCAGGAAGAAAGCCCTTACCGTTCCGTCGCCCGCCTCGTGCTGCCGCCGCAACCCGCCTGGAACGCGGTGCGCCATACCTTTGTCGACGAGCAACTGCTGTTCTGTCCGTCCCACAGCCTGGCCGCGCATCGGCCGCTCGGCAGCATCATGCGCGCGCGGTTGCGTGCCTATGAAGTGCTGGGCAACCGCCGCCGCGCCACCAACGGCTGTCCACTAGAGGAGCCCAAGGATCTGATGGCCATGCCCCAGGAAATCCCGAGCGCCGCGGCGCTCGCGTCTTCGGCCCGCAAGGGCGCACCTGTCCCCGCATCCGCCGGGCTCCTCGTCCTCGGTGCGCTGGCAGCGCTGGTCGGGGCTGCCTGGTTCCGCAGCCGGAAGGATGAGGCAGCGCTTCGCGAGCGGACCGCCGAACGTCTTCGCACTCCAACCGAGGTGAACTGAACCCATGCGCATCCATCACCTCAACTGCGGCACCTGCTGTCCGGTCGGCGGACGGCTCTTCGACGGCAAGAGCGACAGCCCCTTCGGCCATCTCGTCTGCCACTGCCTGCTCATCGAGACGGACGCAGGCCTGGTTCTGGTCGACACTGGCTTCGGGACGCGCGACATCGCCCATCCGCTGCGGCGCCTGTCGCCCTTCTTCCTGACGCTCAACAACATCCAGCTGCGTCGCGAGGAGACGGCCGTGGCCCAGGTGCGCCGGCTGGGATTCGATCCCGCCGACGTCCGCCACATCCTCGTCACCCATCTCGACTTCGATCATGCCGGCGGCCTCGAGGACTTCCCCAACGCTGCCGTCCATGTGACGGCGCGCGAGAAGGAGGTCGCGGACGAGCGGGCAGGGGGCGCCTTGGTCGGCACCCGCCGCTATCGTCCGCAGCAGTGGGACGAGATGCAGGACTGGCGTCTCTATCCGCTGGGCGGTGGCGAGCGCTGGTTCGGCTTCGATGCCGTGCGGGACCTCCAGGGCCTGCCGCCCGAAATCCTGCTCGTGCCGCTCGCCGGCCACACCTGGGGCCATGCCGGGGTGGCGATCCGAGAGGATAGCGGCCGCTGGCTGCTTCACGCGGCGGACGCCTACTTCTACCGGGGTGAGGTCGGGTCGGAGCGCTATTCCTGCACGCCGGCGCTGCGCGGCTACCAGCGGATGATGGAGGTGGACCGCGCCGCGCGCCTGCACAACCAGCAGCGCCTGCGCCGCCTGTCGCTGGATCACGGGGACGAGGTCCGCATCTTCTGCGCCCACGACCCTGTCGAGTTTGAGCTGCTCGCCTCCGGGCAGCGCTAATCCGAACCGCGGCGCCCTGGTCCGGGCGCCGCGTCGCGCCTAGTTGCTCGCCGTCGGCACGGGGGCATCGGCGGGAATCAGCGCTTCCTCGCGCAGTTCCTCCCAGACGGCTGCCGGCACGGTCGCCGCCATCAGCCGCGCGTTTTCGCGAACCTTGTCCGGCCGCTTGGCTCCCGGGATGATCGCTGCCACGACGGGATGCGCGGCGCAGAACTGGAGCGCGGCAGAGCGGATGTCGGCGCCATGCCGCTCGCAGATGGCCGCGATCCGGTCCCGCTTTTCGATCATGTCGGCCGGCGCTTCCTGATATTCGAAGTTCCGCCCCCCGGCGAGCAGGCCGCTGTTGTAGGGGCCACCCACCACCACATGCACGCCGCGCTCGGCACACAGCGGAAAGAGGCGATCGAGCGCCGGCTGGTTGAGCAGGCTGTAGCGGCCGGCGAGCAGGAACACGTCGGGATCGGCCTGCTCGATTGCCCGCACGCAGGGCTCGGTGCGGTTCACCCCCAGGCCCCAGCCCTTGATCACACCCTGGTCGCGCAGTTCGGCGAGCGCCCGGAACGCGCCCGTCCGGGCGATCTCGAACTGCTCTTCCCACGCGTCTCCCAGGTGGTCGGCAGCAAGGTCGTGCACGAACGCGATGTCGATTTGTGCGAGGCCCAGCCGCTGGTAGCTGTCCTCGATCGATCGCATGACCCCGTCATAGGAATAGTCGAGCTCGACCCGGAACGGCAGGCTCTCCTTGAACGGCGGGTTTTCGGGGTAGCTGGCGTCCGGCCGCAGCAGTCGCCCGACCTTGGTCGAAAGCACGAACTGCTCGCGGGGATAGCGGCGGAGGACCGTGCCGAACCGATGTTCGGAGAGCCCGCTGCCATAGTGGGGCGCGGTGTCGAAATAGCGGACACCGCTATCCCAGGCGGCGACCAGTGCTGCCTCGGCCGTCGCCTCGTCCACGACGTCGAACATGTTGCCGAGCGGAGCGCCGCCGAAGCCGAGCGGGCCGGGGGGAGCGAAATGGGGCATGCGGATCCTCGGAAAAAGCTGAAAGGGGCACCGTCAAAGCGCGACGATCGGCAGGACGTTCCCGCAACGGTGCCCCGCCGTCGCGATCCGCGCAACCAGATGCCGGCATGGCGTCGCGCTGATCTGGCGCGACGCCATGCCATTCTGCCGCCCTGCGCACCAGACGCAGCGGCAATCCGGTGGGAGACGCCACCTTCCGAACGCCCGCGTGGCTTCCGCCAGCCTGGCGTTCGGCCGGCTCAATCCAGCATTTCGATGTCCGACAGATGCCAGCTGGCGTCGAAATACGGCGCCAAGGGTGCGTAGAGCCTGAAGTAGGTGAACCAGGCCCGGCCGGCGACGGTCGGCAGCCAGTTGGCCTCCGGCGCATCGGTGGGCGGCTCCGGGCCGAACACCAGGTCGACCGAACCGTCCGGGTTGGTAACCAGTTCGCTCCGGGAGCCGATCTCCGCCTTGTCGTACGGGGTGTCGATGAAGCAGCGGGTCTCGATGTCGTAGACCGCGACCGACCACCATTGCGCCGCCGGCACATCGGCAGGGACGTGGAGCCGGTAGCGTCTGCCGCCGTCGAACCACTGGCCCTGCGCGTCACGATAGGCGGAAAGATAGGCTTGGCCCTGACCCGGCGTGTGGGTGGTCATCCCTTCCGACAAACCCACCGCTTCGTAGAACCAGGACGCGCGCTCATCGAGCTGGGAATAATGCTCGCTCTGCTGGCTCATGGCGACATTGACCGCCCGATCCCAGTGTCCGCCATAGGCGGCCGTATCGAAGCGCTTGTCGAAGGAGTTGGCGATCGCCATCAGCTGGCCGATCCGCGCGCCTTCCTCCAGCGCCCGTGCCTGCCCGGCATCGGGGCGGAACGGCTTCCCCTTTTCGATGCCCAGCGGCTTCAGCATCGCCATGAACAGCCGATCCTCCTCCTTCACCGGCTCGATCTGGAGGATCTCGTTCAACCGTTCCCAATAGGCCATGCCGACCGGCTGGGTGCCGCTCCACGGCCGGCCATCGGGATGGACGATGCGGGTCTTGCGCGGGTGGCCGACCTCGCTTGCCGGATAGACCTGATAGGCGTGCAGGATGCGGTCGGCCTCCGCGGGATCGGTGGTGAGGATGCGGAAGGCGTGGAAGACATTGAACGTGTCTGAGCGTACCTCGTAATCCGCGCCGGCCTCGGGCGCGGCCTCCTGGCCCGGGCCCAAGATCACATAGCGGCCGCCCTTACCCTTGTCGGGTCCGGTCAGGCCGCAATCGCTCATCGACCGCTCCCAGAAATCGCCGACGCCCCCCGCGGTCTCTCCCGCAGGGAAGTCGATGATGAGCGGGCCCGTCCGCTGCGTGTTGGCGAAGCCGATCACATAGGGCGTCGTCGCATTGGCGGTGATCAGGCCCAGCTTGTCGCGCACCGACACATATTGGACGATGTCGCCGTCCTGCGCCCCGAACACGGTTTCGTGCTGGTTCTGCCACTGGGCGTAGGAGACGATCGGCAGCGCCCAGAGGTAGCATTGGCACGCACGCTGGAAATCGCGCTCCGCGTAAAGCAAGTCGATCGTCGCCTGGTCCGGAAGGCCCTGCCGGTCGAGTGCGAGTGCTCCGATGCGGCTGTTCTGCGCGCTATAGTGCGCGCCCGTGGCCGGGGAAGTCTGAAGAGCGGTGTTGGTCATGGCAGCTGATCCTTGACGAGGTCCGGGAGCACCCATTGCTTCTCGAAGAAGGGCTTTTCAGGTCCGTAGAGGCGGAACAGCACCTCGAAGCCGCGGCCAGGAACGGTGGGTATCCAGTTGGCTTCCTTGCCCGCCGGCACATGGGGGCTGAACCACAGGTCCACCGAACCGTCGGGCTCCGCGACGATGCCGGGGCTGGTGGAGGCCCGGCTGGCGCGCGCCACGTTCCGGATCAGCGCGTGTGTCTCGCGGTCGTAGGCGGTGGCGGACCAGTACAGCGTCACCGGCGCATCCGCCGGCACACGCAGGCGATAGGTCTCCGATCCGTCCAGTGCGTCACCTGCGGCGTCGCGGATCGCCATGAGATAATATTGGCCGGCACCGAGGTGCTTGGCGCTGAAATACGCCAGCGAGTAGCTCACCGCGCGCCCGTCGATGGGGTAGGCGTCGGTGGAAGCGAAGAAGTTCGGCATGCCTTCGACGACTTCCGGCACTGCGGGCAATGCCCAGCGTGTGCCCGGTGCAAACGGCGGATCGAACACCGCCTCGTACCGCATGTCGAGATAGGCATGCGCCTCCTGCGCGGCGGCGTCGAACGTCTCCTCCAGGGCCGGTCCCGGATTAAACGGCTCACCCTTGCAGATCCCGAGCGTGCGTAGCGGATCGATCATCGCCTTGTCCCGCGTGAGCCAGGGTTCCTTCTCGACGATCCGGGCGAGCGAACGGAAGAAGTCGCGGTCATAGGGGATGGTGGAGTCGTAGAGGACTCCGGCCATGTCGAGATGGCGGGTCTCCGGCGGGCTGGCAGCCTGCGCCAGCGGATAGACGCGGATGCGCTTGCCATAGGCGAGCGCCTGGGCAACGTCCGCCTCGCTGCCGCTTTTCACGTTCGAGCGCAGGATGGCATAGCTCTGGAAGGTATCGGAAGGCACTGCGATATAGCCGTCCGGCGCCGTACCGACGTGACCGGGCGGGAGGATCAGATACTTGCCTCCAGCACCCTTGTCCGCGCCGGCGAGGCCGACGTCCTCGAGTGCGTTCTGCCAGCAATCGTCGATGCTGCCGGTGATCGAGCCGCCTTCGGCCGGGGGGATCTCGACCACGACGGGCCCGTCCTTCGTATCGAAGAACGGATTGAAGTAGATGGTGTCCGGGTTTGGCGTCAGCGTCTGGTTCTGACCGTCGAGCAGGTGCGACCAGAACGGCACCTGGTTGGGGAGCCCGCCCGCCTTCAGGAACGCCTGGAGCATCAGGTCGAAATTGACGGCCGGCATGCCCCAAATGACCGCCTCGACCGCTCGTCGATACCTCGCCCGCTGGAGGAGTTCGTCCGCAGAAAACTCAGGGCTTCGCATAGACTGTCCTCGCGTTGACCGAAGGCAGTCTAGCCGATGCGTGGCAGGGGCTGATCGGGAAAGACCCGGACAATAGTCGGGGCTGTCACGGAGCAAGCCGGCGTCGCCCCGTCATCGGCCGTTCGGGGGCTCCACCCGTTCGGAGCGTCGTGCGTCCGCGATGCTGCGCAGCCAGCGGCGTCGCCGCTCGCGCAGCGCCTGGAAGAGCGCGGGTTCTCCTGATCGGTGCGCGCTGAGATGGCGTGGCCGCGTGGAACTACCGGACCACGAGGAAATCCGCCTGCAGCGATGGAAGCGCCGTACCAGGGGCATCACCGGCCGCTGTCGGTCAGCCTCGGCGCTGGCATTTTCGGCGATCCGGTCGCCGATCTGGAGCTCTGTTGCCACCAGCGAAGCTGGTGACCCCTACGGGAGGGGTCGATTAGTCCGAGCGGCGCGTAATATCAAAGGTTTAGCGATGGCCTTCGGTCGGTTTCGGCCTAGATTTGTAGCACCTTTTGGAGGTCCTCGATATCATCAGTTGCCCCTTCAATCCAACAGTAACTACGACCCAATTGCGGGCATTCATCCGGCCCTGCCCGCTTCCCGAAAGAGGACACTAGTTCATCTCAATCTCAGGCCGAGACCGCTTCTGTTTCTGCAGCTGTGCCGGAAGGTCGTCATCATGGCCGCTCGAGGTGTATGAGGGCGATGGGCACATAGGGGTGGAATTCCGCGTGCCCTTTCCTGAGCGGGCACCGCTACTCCCCCACTGGATAGTGGGGGTCGTGCCAGCAGCTGTCGGCGAGTGGGCGGCGGGGATACTCCGGGAGCGGGAACGGTTCGACCATCTCGGTCAGCCCGTCCCGCACCGACCGGCCCTTCGCCGTGAGGTCGACGCGCCACAGCGCATAGCAGTCCGCCGGGGTCTTCGGTTTCGTCGTGGTGATCAGGCCGCGGCGTTTCAGCGCGTCGTAGGTGGGACGCGCCCACCGGCCGAAGCGCTGCGTGGTTCCAGCGCCCTCAACGATCGAGACCAGGACGCGCTGCTGTTCCGTGGATAGCTTCACGGCGTTGGCCTGACGACGACCGCCGATCGGACGGAATATCGATCATACGCCATACCGCTTGTTGCCCCCGCTCGTGATGCAGTAGCGCCCGCCGCGCGGTCCGATGCAGACCTGTGAGCCCGAGCAGGGGCAGCCTGATCCGAAGTAGCCGCCGCCCGTGTCGCGGCGCCGACCGGATGAGCCACGATGTCGCGATCCGCTGTGCCGTTTTCCGGATCTCACCGCTTTGCTGGCCACGTAGCCCGCACCGGCCGCCGCTACGCTCGGCCCCACGCCGGTCGAGATCAGGCCCTGCGCGTTCGGCCTTGCCGATCCTGTCGGGCTGCCGCTTCCGTCAGGAGCGCCCGAGAGGAATGAATTCGACACCCAGCAGTCTCCGGCGGTTCGTGTCAGGCGCGCCCATTCGCCGCGCCGTTCCGCGACGACGACCTGGTCGTCCCGTTTCAATGCCTGCGAGACGGCCGCCGAGGCGTCGGGTTCGCGCCGGCAGTTCAGGCTCCCCGCCGTCACGTAGGCCGGTTGCGAGATGGCCGCTCCGGAGCTGCCCGCCTCGACGGCGTTACCCGGCGCGTCACTGGAACCCGACGAGCACTTCCCGATGAGGAAAAGGACGAGGATCAGGACGAAAACGAGACCGCACCCTTCCCCGAGGGCTGAATTCTGTTGCGTCGTGGCCGGGGTCGCCGGACGCGGAGGTGCGCGGCCCGGAGCCTGTGGCCGGCGCCCCGACGCCCTGTCGATCCTAACCGGTTTCCTGAAAATCTACCTCCTCCCCGGACCGCGATTCCCCCGACGATCCCAACGCCAGACTGCAGGACAGATTCATTCTGGGCAACAAGTCGCTGTGTGGATTGAAATAAGCGGTCGAGCCGATAGTCTGTGGCTCGACGAGCCTGCGGGAAAGGAATCGTCCGCAGCCGGGGGGGAAAGGACTTGGTAGACGAAGACGTGCGGCCGCGCTGGGTCCGCGACCTGACGCGTTTTCTGCCCCTCAAGAGCCAGTTCGTGCTGACAGGCAACGTCCGCGACCTGCAGATCCGGGACGTCGGCGGCACGGCGGTGGCGGCTAGCCTTTCGGACGTGCTCGCCGCCACGCTGAGCGAAGCCGGCTACGCCGATGTCGTGCGCTACGATCCCATCGCCGGTTTCACGGTGCTGCCGAGACCGGACGGATCGCAAGGCGACGCCGATGGGGTCCTGACCAGGCTTGGCCTCACGCCCTCGAACGGCAGGGCCTCGGCTGGACCCGACCTGTTCGGGACGACGCTCGAGAGCCTCGTCGGGCTGGATGGTCCGCCGGTCGCACTCGTCGCCGACTTCGCTTCCCGGCTCGTCGTCCGCAACGACGCCCTCACGCCTCAGGAGCAGGCACTCTTCACCCGTGCATTGGTGCTCAGCCAGTCAGCAGAGCCGCGTCCGGCGGGACCGGACCGCGCGCCGCGTTACAACTGCGTGGTCTGGATCGCCGAGCGCGAGGGCGATCTCCCGGACTGGCTGACCATAGACAATCCCCGGTTGCGACACATCCCTGTCGCGCCGCCCGACCGCGCGGCTCGGGGAGCGGTCGCACCTTCGCTGGTGAGGGGCATGCCCGGTGCCCGCGCGGCCGGTCAGGAGGTCGTAGAGGCCGCCGTCGCCGACCTGGTCGACGCCACCGAGGGGATGCTCCTGGTCGACCTAAGCGCGGTCGCGCAGCTTGCGCGGACCGAGGGTGTCGGGGTGCAGGACGTCGCGGAGGCCGTCCGCCGCTATAAGGTCGGTGTCACGGAGGACGCGTGGCGCAAGATCAAGCGGGGTCGGATCCGGGACGGCGCCCACATCATCAAGCGCCGCGTCGTCGGTCAGGACCACGCCGTCGTGCACATGCTGGACATCGTGAAGCGGGCGGCCACGGGCATCGGCGGCGGTCGCCGCGGCGGCCGCCCGCGCGGCATCGCCTTCCTTGCCGGACCGACCGGGGTCGGCAAGACGGAGCTCGCGAAGACGGTCACGGAACTGCTGTTCGGCGACGAAAGCGCATACATCCGCTTCGACATGTCCGAGTTCAGCGCGGAGCACGCCGATCAGCGGCTCATCGGCGCACCTCCCGGCTACGTCGGCTACGACGCGGGCGGCGAACTCACCAACGCCGTGCGGGAGCGCCCCTTCTCGGTCGTCCTGTTCGACGAGATCGAGAAGGCGCATCCGCGCATCCTCGACAAGTTCCTGCAGATCCTCGACGACGGGGTCCTGACGTCGGGACGTGGCGACAGGGTCTACTTTTCCGAGGCCCTGATCGTCTTCACCTCGAACCTCGGCATCTACTCCACCGCCGCCGACGGCAGTCGCCGCCCCAACGTGACGCCGGACCAGCCGTTCGAGGAGGTGCGCTCGCGCGTCCGCGCGGGGATCGGGAACCACTTCAAGCTGGTCCTGAACCGCCCCGAGATCCTCAACCGCTTCGGCGAGAACGTGATCGTGTTCGACTTCATCCGCCCGGCGGTGGCGGAGGAGATCTTCGCGTCGATGGTGCGTTCCGTGCTCGCCGACGCCGAGGCGTCCGGATACAGGGTGACGCTGTCGTCCGAGGCCTGGGACTCGCTCCGGCACATGTGCACCGCCGACCTCTCGAACGGCGGCCGCGGCATCCGCAACCAGATCGAGGCGCACCTGATCAACCCACTCGCCCGCACGCTGTTCGACCGCGAGGGCGATGCGCCGACGGTCGTGCGCCGGGTCGAGACCGGCGCGATCACGACGCTGGTCCTGGAGGACGCGTGACGAGCATATCCGTCTCCAGGCTGCACTTCCCCGTCACGACGCTCGGACCTGGGCGGCGCGTCGGGTTGTGGTTGCAGGGATGCTCCATCCGCTGCCCCGGCTGCATATCCGTCGACACGTGGGAGTCGGGGGTCGGCACCGTGCCTCTTGCCGAGCTCCTCGAGCGCTTGACCGCGCTCGCCGAGGGCGCAGACGGACTGACCGTGTCGGGAGGAGAGCCGTTCGATCAGTCTGACGCGTTGGCGGCCGCGCTCGCGCATTGGCGGTCGGTATCCGGCGCCCCGACGCTCGTCTTCACCGGCCGCGAGCTCAGCGACGTGGAGGGCTGGTTGTCGGGCAACCCGGGTCTGATTGATGCCCTCGTCACCGGGCCGTTCCGTTCCGACCTGCCGCAGACCCTCGCCTTGCGGGGCAGCGACAACCAGCTGATCCACGTGTTGACCCCGGAGGGGGCCACGATGCGGTCCTACGACCGCCCGGCCGTGGCCTCCGACCGCCGACTGGACGTCGCGTTCGACGAGCAGGGTCACGCCTGGCTGGCCGGCATCCCCGCACGGGGCGAGATGGCCCGGCTGCGACGGGTGCTGGCGTCGGCGGGGCATGCGTCCGTCACGTCCGACATGGTGGGAGCTCATCCGTGATCAGGTTCTGCCCCAACTGCCAGACCGAACGGTCGCCGAGCGAGACCTTCTGCGAAGGCGAGGTCGACGGCTCACCGTGCGACTGGCCGCTCTCCTCCCAGCCGCTCCGGCCGAAAGGCTGGCGCCCCGAGCAGCCAGGTTCGGCCGCACCCGTCGCGCCTTCCGCCCAGGTATGCGTCAACGGCCATGCGGTGGGCCCTGGCGACATCATGTGCGCCGAGTGCGGCGGTGACGTCGCGGCCTCGTTCGACCCCGCGGCACCCGGTGTCTCCGCGGAAGGGTCGGACGCGGATGCGGCCCACCCCGAGCCCGGCGCCGGACCGGCCACCGAGGGCGTCACGGAGACGATCGTCGCAGGCTGGCGGCTCATCAGGCAACTGCCGACCACCAGCCAGGTGCGTGAGCGCTATGAGGTCGTCCACGGCGAGGACGGTCGCGAGGCCGTGCTCACGCTCTACGCGAACGGGAGCGAGCCGGACACCGAGGTCTACGACGCGCTCCGCGCGCTGGACCGCGACCACGTGCCCGAGATCTATGAGACGGGGCGCTGGGAGGAGCGGGCCTACGAGGTATCCGAGGACCTGCGCGGCGGCACGTTCGCGGACCTCGGCGTGCTGGCCGACGACCACGCCACCATGTCGAGCATCCTGCGCGAGGTCGGCGGCGCGCTCGCCGCCCTCGGCGAATGCGGACTGCGCCACCGCGACCTGAGGCCCGGCGCGATCATGGTCCGGCAGCGCGAGCCGCTGGACCTCGTGCTGAGCGGCTTTGGCTCCGCCCGTCTGTCCGAATACGACCTGGACGTCGTCTCGCCCCTGGAGATCACCCGCTACACCGCCCCGGAGGCGGTCGCTGGGGGCGTGGCGGCCGCCAGCGACTGGTGGAGCCTCGGGATGCTCATCCTCGAGCAGGTCACCCGCGGCGAGTGCTTCGCCGGTGCCGACGACCAGACGTTCCTGATCACCGTCCTGACCAACGGCGCGCCTATCCCGAGAGGACTTGCACCCTCCGTCGATGCGCTGCTGCGAGGTCTGCTCTCGCTCGATCGGCATACGCGTTGGCAATGGGACGAGGTCCAGCGCTGGCTGTCGGGAGATATACCCGAAGCGCCGCCGACGGTTCGGCAGCTTGGCGGTTCCGACGGGGCTCGCTCGATCCGGCTCGCCGGGGCGAGGCACGCGAGCCCGGAGCGCTTCGCCCTCGCCGCCGCCGAGGCCGCTTCATGGGACGAGGCCCGTTCGATGCTGCTGGGCGGCGAGGTCGCGACCTGGCTCGAGGAGGCCGGCGAGCACGCCGGCCTGCGGACCGAGGTGCGCACGATCGCGGCGCTCGAGGGCGTTTCCGAGGACATGCGTCTCGCGCTCGCGCTGAAGGCGCTGAACCCTTCGATGCCCTTGGTCGTGCGCGGCGAGATCGTGACGCCCGGCTGGCTGCTCGATCATCCGGAGGAAGGCTATGCGCTCGTAACCGGGCCCGTCCCGGACCGGCTGGAGCGTGACGACGACGAGGTCTGGCTCGCGCGCCTCAAGCGGCGCGAGGCGCGCGTGCGGGAACGCGCGCGCCAGCTCGACGTGGAGCTCGACGAGGCGCAGCTGCGGGTCACGTCGCTGTCGACCTCGAAGAGCCGGCTGGCAGCGGTGTGGGATGAGCGGCGACGCATCCTGCCCGACACCGATCACTCTGGATTGCTGGCCCTGGTAGAGCGGCGAGTCACCGAGGAGGAGGACCTCATCCTCCTACTGAGCGCCGCGGCCACGCAGTTTCGGGCGGCTGACGCGATCGTCGACGAGGCTGAGGAGGCTGCCCGCCGGGCCGGCGTCGCCGAGTTCGACCGGGAGGCGGCGCTCACCCGAACCGCGACATCGAGGCGGGAGCTGCACGCCGAGATCGAGGCGCGACTGGAGGGTTTCGCGAGGTGCGGCCGCGACCGCATCGACGAATGGGGCGACCAGTTCCGGCTCGAACGCCGCCTGCCTCTCGCAAGGGCGCTCGCCCTGCTGGCGGTGCCCGCCGACGAATGGCGGCAGCCTCCGCGTCAGGCCTACGTCGCGACGCTCCTCGACTTCTACGCGCGGCGGATCACAGGCGCCATCATGCGGGGGCCGCTGACGCGGCTCATCGTCGGGAAGACGACCGCGCGCGTCGACCTCGTCGAGCTCGACAGCCCGAGACGCACCGCCGCGTCCCTTCTGGACCATGTGCTTCTGCGCAACGAACAGGCGATCGACGTGGACCCGCACGCGTTCGCCGAGGATCCTCGTGTCGAGCGACGTCTCCGCACTCTGCACGGGCACGCGACGCTGTATCGCCGGGACACGGGTATCGACGGGCTCTATCTCGGCTTCCCGTTTCTGGTGATCCAGGAGGCAAACCGCTCGACGCGGCCCCGCATCGCGCCGGTCCTGCTGTGGCCGGTGAAGCTGCATCCGGAGACCGGATCACGCGGCCGGGTGACCCTCACGTTCGACCGCGACCGCGAGGAGGTCCGCCTGAATCCGGCCTTCGAGACGCTGCTCGGTGTCGACGCCGCGCGGCGCTGGCGGGAGGTCGCGGACGAGGTCCTCGGCCGTTCGTCGGCGACCGCCGCCGAGGTGGTGGAGGCGTTCGCGGAGCTGGCCGAGGTGGCGGGACGGACGCTCGTCCCGCTGCCGTCGAAGGACCTGCGCGTGGCTGCGGGCGAGGACCGGGTCCACTGCTCCGCGGCGCTGTTCCACCTGGGCTTCATGGGTCAGGCCGTCATGGAGGACCTCCGTCAGCTGAAGGCCATGCCGCCGGCCGGGAGCAGCCTCGAGACGGCGTTCAGGGTGGGTGAGGAGATCCGCCGTGCCGAGGTGCCCGGGGCGCCCGAGCGGGAGCGCTACTTCACGGCCGACAGCGATCCTTCGCAGGAGGCCGCCGTGCTCGAGGCGCGGGCGGGACGCGGCCTCCTCGTCGAGGGGCCGCCTGGCACGGGCAAGAGCCAAACGATCGTGAACATGGTGGCGGACGCGATCGGCACCGGCCGGAGCCTGCTCGTGGTCTGCCAGAAGCAGGCCGCGCTTGAGGTCGTGCACAAGCGGCTCGAGGCAGCCGGGCTCGGCAACCGCATCATCATGGTCAACGACGTGAACAAGGACCGGGAGGCCGTCATCAGGGCCGTCCGGGAACAACTCGAGGAGATCTTCCAGCGACCCGGTGGCGCGACCGGATGGCGGCAGCAGCGCGAGCAGACCGCGGCGCGCATCGAGGCGCTGGAGCGCGACCTGGATGGTCAGCATCGTGCCCTGCACGCGGTGGACGATCAGACGGGCCTCTCATACCGGCTCGTGCTGGGTGACCTGATCGGCCTCGCCCGCGAGGGCAGGACGCCCGCGCTTCCTTCCCTCCGTCACACGCTGGCTCCACTTGATCCCGGCAGGCTTGCCGTGCTCCAGGAGGTCTGCGCGCCGACGGCGCGGCTTTGGCTCCCCGCGCGATACGAGGCCAGCCCGCTCGCCGACACGAAGCCCTTCGGCACGGATGACGGCAGCGTCGAGACGTTCGGGGAGGACATGCGCGCCTTCCACTTGGCTGAAATGGCGCGCGAGGAGATCCTGGAGCGGACGCCGGACGCGCTCGCGATCGACGATCCCGAACCGTATCGCGCGTGGTCCACGACGAATGGCAGGACGCTGCTCGACCTCGACGACGGAAAGCGGGAGCGCCTCGCGCGCTGGCTGGATCGGTTCGCCGGCGCGGCGAACCGCGACCCCGGGACCACGATGGCGCAATCCGAGATCGGTGAACTCGAGCGCGCGCTGCTCTCCGTCCCGACAGACGACGCGCCGGCCGACGCGGTGGAGGTGGCGCGGGCGATGGACGACGCGGAGCTGGCGGAATGGCTAATCGTCTCCGACCGCCTCCTGCGGCGGCCGACGCTGCTCGAGAGGCTGTCGCCCGGGCGCTGGGGGGCGGCTTGGCGGCGTCGCGGCCTGATGAAGCGCGAAGGGCTGACGGACCGGTCCGCACTGGGAGCGGCGCTTCATCGGGAGACCATCCTTCGGCCGCTCCGCTCACGGCTGATCGCGGTGACGTCCGAGGTCGGCGAGCCGTCTGGTCAGCTGGCACCGCTGCGAGTTCCCGAACTCCTGATGCACACCCGCGCGCTCGGGAAGGAGCTCGCCGCGGCGGAGGCGCTCGTCGCGCGGATCGAGGCCTATCCCGAGCCGCGCACGGCCACCGCGATGGCGCGGACGGCCACCCGCGGCGCGGTCGAGGATCTGATCGAGGGCATAGACCAGAGTCTCGCGCGGCATGCCGCCCGCGTCGTCTCGCGGGCGGCCCTGGAGCGCGTGCGGCCCTGGATGCAGGACGAGTGGATCGAGTCGCGGCAAGCGGCCATCGGGGCGAATGCGCCTGGTAGCGCCGCAGTTGAACCGGTCCTCGAGGAGCTTCCCGCCACCGCCGCATACCAGCGCTTCCGCGCGAGGGTGCCGCAGCTTGGCGAGGAGGCGATGGCCGTCTTCGCCCAGCTGGCGAGGATCCGTGACAAGCTGGAGGATCTCCCGCGCGCCGAGCTCGAGCCGACGGTTCGCCGCATCATGGGCGTGGAGGCGCGGCTGGCGTGGAAGGCGCGCATGGAGGCTGCCGATCCGACCCTCATGCTTGAGGCCGACGAGCTCGACGCCAAGGCCGCCTCGCTGAAGACGGCCGACAGGGAGATGCGTGGCCTCAACCGCCGGCTGCTGGTCGACGGACTGGATGCGAGCCGCCTCCGGCCGCTGCGGGAATGGGAGGACATCACCAGGCTCCGCGGCGTCCGCGCGCGCCGGCTCCGCGAGTTCGTGGAGAAGGGCGCCGACCTCGGACTGATGCGGCTGCGACCCGTCTGGCTGGTCAACCCGGACGTCGCGAGCCGCCTGCTCCCGCTCCGGAAGGCCCTTTTCGACACCGTCATCTTCGACGAGGCTTCGCAGATGCCCGTCGAGTATGCGCTGCCGACGCTCTACCGCAGCGGCGCTATGGTCGTGAGCGGCGACGAGAAGCAGATGCCGCCGACCGCCTTCTTCTCCAGCCGGGTGGAGAGCGACGAGGCCGAGGTCTTCGAAGGGCAGGCGGCCGAGGAGGACGTGCCCGAGGATCAGCGAGAGGCCGTCGAGGAGACCTGGAACCGCCGCGAGATCAAGGACTGCCCCGACCTCCTGCAACTGGCCAAGACGGTTCTGCCGTCGACGACCCTGCAGATCCACTATCGCTCCGCCTACCGCGAGCTGATCCAGTTCTCGAATGCCTCCTTCTACGTGAACCGGCTCAGCGTCCCGGCGCGGCACCCGGCCGACGAGATCCGGCGTAAGCGGCCGGTCGAGATGATCCGCGTGGACGGGACCTACGTCGACCAGACCAATCCGGAGGAGGCTGAGCGCGTCGCAGACGTCCTGCGGGACATCTGGGCGCAGGCCGGAGCCACCCCGCCGACGATCGGCGTGGTCACGTTCAACCGGAAGCAGGCGGACCTGATCGAGGAGGTGCTCGAGGAGCGTGCGGAACACGACGCGGCATTCCGCACGGCGCTCACCCGCGAGCGCGAGCGCGTCGAGGGTGGCGAGGACATGGGGCTCTTCGTCAAGAACGTCGAGAACGTGCAGGGCGACGAGCGCGACGTGATCGTCTTCTCCTCCACCTTCGGGCGTAATGCACAGGGGACGTTCCGGCGCTCCTTCGGAGTATTGGGGCAGACCGGTGGGGAGCGGCGGCTCAACGTCGCCGTCACGCGTGCCCGTCAGAAGGTCGTCCTCGTCACCTCGATGCCGATCCCGCTAATTTCCGACCTGCTCTCGACACGGCGGCAGGCGGCCAGCCCGCGCGACTTCCTCCAGGCGTATTTCGAGTATGCGCGTGCGCTGTCCGACGGCGACCTGGACGCCGCCGAGGCGTTGCTCTCGCGCCTGACGCCCGAGCAGCGCCGCCAGCGCGGGCGTGACGCAGGCGATGACGGGCTCGAGGCGGCGGTGGCCGACGAGATCCGCTCGCTCGGCTGGGAACCCGCGTCGGTGGGCGACGACGGCGCGTTCGGCCTCGATTTCGCGATCGAGGATCCGCGCACCGGCCTCTACGGGATCGGCATCGAGTGCGACGCGCCTAGACATCCTCTGCTCGAGAGCGCGCGTGCCCGCGAGATGTGGCGGCCGGACGTGCTCCGGCGCTCGATCCCGTCGATCCACCGCGTGTCCTCGCACCGCTGGTTCCACGAGCCCGAGCTGGAGCGCGAGCGACTCCGCAGGGCGGTCATCTCGGCGATGGGGGTTCTGGCGTGAGCGGACCGAAGGTCGTGCGCATCGTGACGCGCGAGGAGATCCTGGCGATCTGCCATGGCCAGCTGGCCCGGGTCGACGCCGCGCTCGCCGAGTGGACCCGGATCGGCCGGAGGAACGACTGCATCGACGACGAGGCGCTGGCGACCGCGAACCGCCGCCGGGACGCATTGGCCGCGCTGATCGCATCCGACCGCTTCATGGACCTGCAGAAGCAGGCGCCGGTCGAGGAGGAGTTCCTGCGCGCGGACATGCAGCGCAGGCTCGCCGCCGTCGCCGCCGAGCAGGCCGCCGCCCGGTCGAGGGAGCGGCGCGGCCGCGAGGCGGCGGCGACCCTCCTGCGGCGTTTGCGGGAGGTCGGCTCTCCGCTGGACCCTGGGCTCGTGGCTGCGCTGGAGCGGGGCGACGCCGAGGCGCTCGCGAAGGGCTTCGAGATCCTCGCGGACGCTTCCGCCAGGCCGGGCGCTGCCTCCGGTCTCGCTTCCAGCCTCAGGGAGGGCGCCCCGTCGGCGACCCTCGCGGATTGGCTTGCCGCCCAGCCTCGGACGCCTGGCGACCCCGCGGTCGAGAGGATCGCCGCGAGGCTCGACGAGCTCTACGCGTTGGACGGCTTCGACACGAGCGGCCACCGTGCGCGGCTCGACGAGGCGGCAGACGCGGCGCCGTCCCGCCGTAACCTGCTCATCGACGGGCTCGAAGTGGAGACGGGTCGCAGCCTCACCGATGCGCGCAAGCGCGCATCGCTCCGCACCGATCTCGTCCTTGCGCGCGCGGAACTGGCCGCCGCCGGAGGCACGCCTTCGGATGGGCCATCGGACGCGATGGGCGCGTCCGCGCTTGAGGCCGAGATCGCGTCGACGCGTGCGGCGATCAAGAGCCTGCGGCTCGGGCGGGCTGCCGCCGCGCGTCGGGCGGCCGTGCTCGAAGGCCTGGCGGGGCTCGGCTACGAGGTGGCCGAAGGCATGTCGACCTCGCTCGCGGATGAGGGACGCCTCGTCCTTCGGAGCGCCGCTCGGCCGGACTACGGGGTCGAGGTCAGCGCGGTCGCCGGGGCGGAGCGCATGCAGATGCGGCCCGTGGCGTTCGAGGCGGGAGGCGTCGGCCCGGATCCTGCTCGCGATCGCGACGCCGAGACGATCTGGTGCGGCAACGTCTCGACGCTGCAGGACGCGCTGGCTGCGGCGGGCGGCGGCCTGGTCATCGAACGCGCGCTGCCGGTCGGAGCGACCCCGCTGAAAAGGATCGCGGTCGAACGCTCCGTCGCCAGCGGCACTGCGGCGGAAGCGCCGGCACTCAGGGAGCGGACGCTCCGCTGACCATCAGCGTGCAGGTCGCCATCCGGCGGCCGCGGCCTCGATGGCGCTGCAGAACGACCTCTCGCCCTTGAGGGGGCTGATAAGGACTGCGGCATAGTTCCGGGAGCCCGGCAGGTGGTAGATCCGCGACCCCCTGGAGTTCAGGTTGCCCTTTACGGCGCATCGGGTATCGTGAGCCGAGTGGAGTGCCAAGGCCTCCCGCCGAGCCCGTCGGTATCCGTCGGGAGGTTGGAAGCCGAGTGCCCAGATGCCCCGCCGCGCCGCGCGGGCGAGCTGCTCCGCGCCCACGTAGTCGAGCGAGTATTTCCGGTAGGCGGTCGCGCAGCCGGCCTCGGCGATTGATCGGCCGACGTCCGAACCCTCCACGTTGCATCGGGCGACCAACCGTCCGTATCTATCCGTGTCAACGCGAGTGCACCGCAGGAGGCGACCCTGAACCCGTGACCTGAGCCACCGCGCCGCGAGCTGTCCGCATGCCACCTTTGGCGCCTCGGCGCCGCACATCTGCGACAACTCGGGCGCATCCACTCCGAAGAGCCGCACGCGCTCGCCGCCGACGTGCCGCGTGTCGCCGTCCACCACTACCGCCGGTCCGCTGAAGGCGACTTGAGCGGCCAGGGCGAAAGAAATCCAAGACCACGGCGCCCCCTCTGGCCGGGATAGGCCAGTTCCCTATAAGTGTAGGAAGGGGGACGGAAGTCCAAGGGGGGGAAGATGGTCACATCGCGGCAGTTCGCACGGGGCATGGTGCGCACCATGCGCGCGATGGACCGCGCGGCGAAGCAGGCCGAGCGCCAGCGCATAGCGAGGCAGAACGCGTTGAACCGCGCCGCGATGCTAAACGCGTCCGCGCAGGCGGTCGCGGAATATGACGAGATGGTCGAGGCGCTCACCGGTGGTCACCGGATCACATGCGGCAAGCGTGATTGGCTCACCGCGGCGACGGCGCCCGACGAGCCCTATCCGGCCCGGCGCGACGACGAGCAGCTGGCTGCGCGGGCGAGGCTCGACGGCTACGTGCCGGGGCTTCTCGACAAGATCCTTCGGCGCGGCGAGAAGGTGATGGCTCGGCTCGCGGACGACATTGATGCCGCGAGGAGGCGCGACGACGATCTGCACGCGCGTGCCGCGGAGGCGGTCGCGTCGCGGAACGCGCGAACCGCTGTGGCGCGCAAGGTCGTGGAGCGTGACCCGGACGCCTTGGTCGCCGCACTCGAGCAGCACAGCGCTCTCGGCCGGCTCCCGTTCTCTTTCGAAGGCGTCGACACGATTTTCCTGGATGGACGTGTCATCGCCGTCGTCGACGGTCTCGGGAGCGACGACGGTTGATGAGGATGGCGCGGGGCCGATCACCGCGCGTTCAGCGCCACCTTGTAAGCGTCAAAGGCGCGGGCAAACTCACCTGCCGCGTTAGAGTCGGAAAACTGATATTCCTCTTGGACGCCTCCGGGGCTCGTGAACAGCAACCGTCCATATTGGACTATCGGGATTTGGTAGTTGTCGCGGAAGCGTAGGTCGCGCGAGCCGTTTTTGTTCACCTTCGCCCATGTCTGCCCCACGACCGTCGCGTCGGGTGGCACCGCCTCATCCTCAATGAAGCGCACGGCGTGATATTGAAGATCCACCTCCCGAAGCTCAATCAGGGCGAACGCGCCGTCTGCGCGCGGCATGATCACGACGCCCGGATAGATCAGAATGTCCTCTCCATTGATGTTGCCGAACCGGATCGCGTGACCGGCAAACCGCACCAAGTCGGACGATGAGAAATCGATTTTAACAGGCTTTCGATCCAGCGTTCGGGTAGCTGCGGATCGCTCGCGCACCTGATCGGTGTCCCGATCAGAGGTGATATCCCAGATCGCCGTGCTTTGCCGCAGCGCTTCGAAGGTGCGGACCAACGCACCATACGCACGCTGCGCAGCGTCGCTCGTTTCGAAGCTCACATCAATGTGCGTGAGGCCCTGCCACTCTGTGAGCCGCTGAACCTCGCTTGCCGTTTCCGGCACAGAGCTCTCGAGCTCGGCAATCCGCCGCTTCATGAACCACCGAAACCAACTCCGCTGTCGCCGCTCCAGTTCGGCCGACTCGGACTGATACGTGGCGTGCGCCTCCACCAAATCTTGATCGACTTCTATCCGCTGCGACCGTGCCTTGGCGATCAGGTCCCGCAGTTCGACCAAGCTGTGGCTGGTAAGCTGTTCAACCGACGCGCTGTTGATCTCCCGCATCGGCTGCACGGGGGCATAGGACGGAGCGTACCCCGGTGGCGGCGTGGCCGCGTGTGGTGTCGGCGAACCGGTGAAGTGATTCGCGGTAAAAGATAGACCGGAGCCGGGGATGCCGATCGTGCTGCGGACGCCATGAGCCCCGACATTCACCGTCGCACCATTTACGCCGAAGCTGGCAGTGATTCCGCTACCGGACAGGTTGAGCCGAACGCCCGGAAACACCTCAAACGATTGCCTGAACCGCAGCCCCATGTCGTCTATCCCCCCTATACGGAAGCACTATATATCCAAACCTGCTACGGGGAAGAGTTGGCGTGTCCGTCGTCAGAACATTCGGCACAACTCGCGGCGTAGATTAGCGGAGTGCGGACCTCGTCAGGGGTTGATGTTAGGCGGCGAACTTGCGGTGCTGCAAGCGCCGATGTTCGATGGTCTG